>NZ_LGHM01000144.1 GCF_001908185.1 Bradyrhizobium sp. AS23.2 | reverse complement strand
TCTCGATACTGCCCGATCCGGATCTGATCTATTGGGGCAAGATGCACTCAATGGCATTCACGATGCTGGAGTTTGGCATCATGAACAATGCCGGGTTTACGGTCATCACGGGGGAGATCGGCTCGGGGAAGACAACCCTCGTGCGCCACCTCCTCAAGAAACTCAGTCCGACGCTGACGCTCGGCCTGATCTCAAGTTCACCGCAGGGACGCGAGGAGCTGCTTCAGTGGATTCTGATGGCTTTGGGCCAGCCGTTCGATGGGAATTATCCCCATCTTTTCAAAAACTTACAGGACTTTCTCCACGGCCAATACGCCACTGGCCGACGGACGGTTCTGATTATTGACGAAGCGCAAAATCTCGAGCCGGAAGCGCTTGAGCACCTGCGGATGCTATCCAACATCAATGCGGACAAATTCCAGGTTCTGCAACTTATACTTGTCGGTCAACCGCAGTTGCGGGATTTGCTTCTGCTACCCAAGCTGCACCAGTTCGCCCAGCGCATCTCGTCCGACTTCCACTTGCGGCCACTGGATACCCGTGAAATTGCCAACTACATCGCCTTCCGCCTTCATGCCGTCGGCGCCCCTCGCCCGCTTTTCACCCAGGAAGCCTGTACATTAATCGGAGCCGCCAGCGGCGGGATTCCACGAATGATCAACGTTCTATGCGACACCGCGCTGGTCTACGGGTTCGCCAATGACCAAAAGGTCATCGGCGAGCAGCTGGTCCGCGATGTTATTGCAGACAAGCAACAGTATAGCATTTTTCCCGTTAAACAGCTCTCCCGGGTTCCCTAAGTAGCTGAAAGCCATTAATTTCTGAATATTGCCCTCGGTTCGTTGGGGCGTCTTGGCTTGAGTTATTCAGCAAAGATTAGGATTAACACTTTACTTCGCGCATCTGCGCCCTTCGCGAAGAGGAAAAAAACATGCGGACGGTTTTGCTGGCTGTGTTGATGTCTATTTTCGCCACGTCGGCCTTTTCACAGACACTCAAGCCTGGCGACACCCTGTCGATCACCGTTTTGCAGGATCCAAAGCTCGACCGCACCGTTGTCGTTGATCCGCTCGGGGAGATCGCCTTTCCGCTCGCCGGGCATATCCGGGCTCGTGGGTTAACCCCTCTCGCGCTCGAAAACGTTCTCAAGACGAAGTTGCGGCCGAATTACAAGGACGACGCATTGGACGTGACGGTCGCCTTGGCCAACGCTCCCAAGGATGTTCCGGAAGAGGACTTGAAGCCTAAGATCTTCATTACCGGAGAGGTCTTGAGGCCCGGACCTTACGTCGTCCGGCAGCCGACTACGTTGATGCAGGCCATATCGCTTGCCGGCGGCCTCGGTCCCTATGCTGCGAAGAAGCGAATTCAGGTGCGTCGGCGCGCCCCCGGCGGCGACGAGACAATCTACGTGTTCAACTATAGGGCTTATGAGGCCGGCGCCGATCTCGAAGGCAACATCGCCTTGAGGGCGGGCGACGTGATCATGGTCCCGGAGCGAGGATTCTTCGACTAAGACGCAGGCTTAAGTGCACCCGGGGGCGGGACCAACTGTGAAGAGGATTGCGATTGCGGTCTCGATCTCGTTCGGGCTAGCACCGGCGACCGCATTTGCGTGGGATTGGTCGCTTAGAACTTCTGAAAGCGAGACGGTCGAGCTGAACAGCAACCAGTTCTTGAAAACGTCCCCCGGCAGGCTCAGTCGGCTCGTATTCGACCCTTTCCGGGACGGCTGAGGCTCTTACGCCAACGTCCAAGCTCACCTTGGATGGCGACGGCTCTTACAGAAAATATTGGGGACCAGGCGTCGAAGGAACGTCCACCGAGTTTCTCTCCTACCGCGCGAAAGCTCGCTACGAGCAGTCCGGGAAGAATCCGTTCGACCGTGAATTCGTCGAAGCCGTGTGGAGCCAGCAGAGCACGGCACTGGCGATATTGAATGACCTCGGCGTTGCCACGCCTGCTACCGGCTTCCTAGACCGGTTCACGGCCACTGGCGGCATCGATCGAGCGCTCAACGCGCGCGACACCGTCAGCTTGTTTGCAACATCGACCCGAACCTACTACGAGCCGTCAAGCGGGGGGGGTCCCATTTACGGATACATTGGCACGAGGATCGTGGCGCCATGGGCTCAATTCCACGACGGGTGTCAACTTGTCATCCGAAGCCGAACTGCTCGACTACGACAACGCATTTAGCACGCAGGTCGGCATCTTTCGGAATCAGGTCGGCGTGGACACTGCGCTCTCGTCCCTACTCTCCTTCAGGGGCAATATCGGCGCTGCGTATCTGGTGACCGATCGCGGCGTCTCGGCGTCCGCAATCGGTGGAGTGAATTTGAATACTCCTGTCGGGAGCACGGCTCTCGATTGGATCGGCGATGCCATTTTGACCTACAAGTTCATGAAGACAGCGACGCTGTCAGTCATTGCCAGCCAGTCGGTCGGTCCGACCGTCGTCGGCTCGCTGCTCAAGCGAGACACGGTCAGCGCCAGTGTGAACTATCTGATCAATAGCCGCGAGAACCTAACCTTCTCGGCAAGTGGCAACCGGCAGATTACCACGACGACCACCGACTACGTTTCAGCTTCCGCAACCTATGCTTACAATCCGATACGCGATGTATCGTTGCAGTTCACCTACCGCTACCAGCACCGCTTCGCGAGCACAGGGACGACGATCTTCGACCCGCTGACCGGTACACCGACAGTTTCTGGGACCGGTCCCGCAGATTCACACAGCGTGCTGTTCGTTGCCACCCACAACTTCCTCGTGCTTCCGCACGGAAATTAGAGGGTCTTCTTCATCGCATCCTGGATGTTTTTCTTGAGCTCGGTGCCATCCGGTTCGAGCTTGGCGGCCGTCTCCAGCTCCTCTTTGGCTTTTTGAGCCTGTCCGTCCGCAGCGTAGGTGAGGCCGAGGTGATAGTGCACCGCGGAGAGGCTCGGTGACTTCGCGGCCGCGGGCTCCAGAATGGCGATTGCCGATTTGATATCGCCCTGCTTGAAACGAGCCCAACCAACCGTGTCCTGGAACTGTGGTACGTTGGACGCCTTTAGCGTTTCGGCTAGTGCGGCAGCCCGGTCAAGGCTTTCCTTGTCAGACCGCGTATCGAGGAGGAGGCTCGCCAGATTGTTGATCACCACCAGGGACTGCGCCTGAGGTTGGTCCTTTAGGATCGACTCGTACTGAGAAATTGCCGCCGCATTATCGTTCTTCAGGATCTGAAGACTTGCGGATGACATCCTCAAACTCATGTTCTGAGGGTTCTCCTTCAAACCGCTTTGCAAAACACCATCGGCGGCATCGTAATTCTTGACGCGGATGTAGTACTCAGACAGGGCGCTATAGCCGGACGGGTCCTTGGGCTTCTGCTTGATTGCCTCCTGGAAACTAGCGATCGCATCCTGATCGTTCTTTTGCGCCAGTCTGCTCTGCCCGAGAATGACCAAAAGTTCCGCGTTGCCGGGATAGCGCTTGTTCATCTCCTGCAAGAGCGCCACTGCGTCAGCAGCTCGCTCCGCTCGAATATAGGTCGACGCCAACGCAACGGCCGGCTGGATCGCCTCCGGCGCGGCCTTGTGTGCGTCTTCTAACGCAGCAACGCTCTCCCCAATGCGCTGTTGGCCAGCAAAAGCTGCAGCCTTGATCTGGTCGGAAACGACACGACCATCTTTGTTGGCCGCAATGGTTTGCGCAATTGCGAGGGCACCGTCCCAGTTCTGACGACTAAGCTTGACCTGCGCGAGCGACGAGAGGGCTTGCAGGTTACCCGGATACCGAGCGACGACCTCGGTCAAAACATCCTCGGCGCGCGCCGCATCGTTCCGGCGCTGAAGGAAGGCAACGTATCTCAGGGCTACCTCTGGATTGAGGTTCGAATTCTTCAGCGCGTCCGCGTACTGACGGTCTGCCAGTTCGGGCTTCCCGCCTTGCTCGTATGCAAGGGCAAGCGCGAGCAACAATTCGGGTGATTTTGGCTGGTCATTCAATGCTTCGCGCAGATCCGCAATGGCGCTGTCCGCCTGTCCCCTGTCTAGGCTGAGGGCTGCGCGAAGACGAAGCGCGCCGGAGTTTCGACGGTCCTTCGCTAGAACTTCAGATATCAGAGGCTCCGCCGTGGCTTTATCTCCCCTGGCGATCAGCATTTCAGCAAGCCTGACCTGTACCTTGAGTTTACGATCGGCGTTATCGACTTCTGAAGCGAGCCTCTGCAACTCGGCAATCGCATCGCTCTGACGATTCCCAACGAAATCGAGGTCTGCTAGAGCGAATCTGAAGTCAAACGTGTCGCCGCCCGCCTTGATACGGGACTCGAGTTCGACCCTAGCGGTGTCGACCCCCTTGAATGTATTGAGGAAACGAACCAAGTCCAACTCGACCTTACTGTCGGATGGATTGGATGCGATCCGTGCGCGCAACTCTTTCTCGGCATCATCGAACTTTCGTTCAGCCGTGAGGATCTGGATCAGCTGAACGCGATACGAGGCGTCCTGCGGATAGTCCGCAACCAGTTGGCGTACCAGTTTTTCCGCTTCGGCCAGGTCGCCCTTCCTGACAAGAATATCGATCCGCAATCGTGTCGCGCGCAGGCGATCCGCATCTTGAGCCTGCGACGGAAGCGCATCCAGCATTTTTATGGCGCCGCCACTATCGCCGTCAGCGAGCTTTTTCGAGGCGAGCAAGGTCACTGCGTCGATATTGGTCGGATCAATTTCATAGGCACGTTGCGCTTCGCGGACTGCGCCAGCGGGATCATTCATTCTGACCAGCGCCAGTGCCCGGACCGCATGGAGCGCGGCATTCGGTTTGTCGCCGTTGTTGGCCGCGTCGAGAATCTTGATCGCCGGCTCGGCGCCTCCGCCGGCAACCATGACCCTTGCGAGCTTCACTCTCGCATCGATGTCTTTAGGATCAAGCTCGACAATCCTCCGCAGATCGAGAAACAATGAATTGGCCTTCGTACGCTCGTCGATTCCAGCCAGTGCTTTCCAGACTTCAACCTTGTCGCTTTTATATTTGACGGCCTTAAGAAGCTCGAGCCTCGCGCCGAGATCATCGTTCTTGGCGATGAGAGCCATGCCGCTTTCATAGTAATCTTGCGAACGCTGCTCTGGTGAGCCACAACCGGTAAGGAAGGTGGTCGCCAAGACAAAGCCAAAGAGCTTCCAGCCCGTCCTCCGGACAAAGCTAGATTCCAACTTAAGGCCAGTTTTCATTTTGGTATCCAAACTTTTGCTTGCTCGCGATCGCACCGAGATGGCCTGCGCCCGCGCAGGATTACCCATCGGATAGAAGAAATTCAAACCTGTTCAGCCGGAAAATTCGCCGCAGGCGCGCAGAAACGCCCGTGATTGTCAACGACAAACCTGCTCGCGCAAGCTGCCTTCTGACGCCCATCAGCACACCGAAGAACCGGCTATCTAAATGGTGGACACCGGCGAGATCAATGTTAACGGCCTTGCTTTCCTTCATCGCCTGCCGAACGAAGGGAAGCAAAGAATCGATTTTGTTCGAGGTAGCTGAGCCCGAGAGACTAAGCGTCACACGCTCGTCATGTTGAACGGCGTGAATTGCAAACTCTGCCCGTTGTCGCGTCAGCCTGGCGGTGATCGCAAGTGGAAGGACGCAAGTGCAGAGGATCTGAAGCAGCGCTTTGCCATCGGCCCAATACCGCCGCCAAAGATGAGGCTCCTCCTTAATTCGCCAGAGCCACTCGAACCCCGTGCTTCGCAGAAGCGGCGGTGCCCGCCGAATCGTCCCAGCTTCGAAATTAATTGTCGCGCCGAATTGCGCCCGGATCGGAACCGTGAGGCTGTGATGGTTGCGTAAGAGCCAAGCCTGCGCCTTCTCCGCATTCAAGAAGACCGCGAGCAGGTCGGCTCCGCTCGCATTTATCCGGGAAATAATATCAGGTGAGCTCAGCTCGTCCACCGACCCAAAGCCCGGATTCAATACGCCGACACATTCGAGCCCACCTCTCTCCGCATTCAGCTTCGCACCGACCCTCTCGACGAGATCTCCAGTTCCACCGAACAGAAACACGCGCAACCGATTTTCCGTCCTGGACTTCAGCCTACCGAAAAGATCGGAGCCGGCCACCCTCTCGTGAATAGGAACCCGGAGAAGCTTCGCGATCCAGATTAGGGGCATGCCGTCTGCGAGACAGAGATCGCTCAGCAGCATACTGTCACGAAACGCCTCATTCTGTTGGCTCTTGATAAGGAAGTTGACGTTCGGTGTCGAGATGAGGAGTGGTTCGCGTTTCGCAGCAGCCGTGTCCATCGCTCGGATAAGCGTTCGGAAGTCAACGGCATCGACAGGTAGCCCGAGCAGTCCATACAAGTCGCGCGTGACTTCCCGATGATGGTCCCCCCCGTCCAAGATTTGCGGTTCCAAGCGCGTGGCAGGCGCGCTTAGCGGACCGAAATGGGCAGTCTGGATAGTGCTCAAAATCGAGATCTCACGAACTGACGTATTAATCGGCTGGGCGAACCGCCCCAAATTCCATTACTTTTTAAGACAAGATCCAAATAACATACGACAGGCGACGTCTGGAAGCCGATTTAATCGCGGTGATTAATGCGGCCGCCCCTCGGAGTGCCGGAACCGATTTACCTTGCTGGAGCTTAGGGGGACCCGTTTGGACTCACGGCCAGTAGTTAATCTTGCACATGAACGGTCTGCCGCGATAGGCTGTCAAACTGGCATGGGACCGGACGGGCGGTCCGAGGTTATTTATTTGCGGCTGGCGTAAGTAATGTTCGAAAATGTCAGGGCCGATTTTGCGGCGCATGGCAGCGACTGTGGAGCCCAGGGCTTCTGGGTCATGCTGGTATATCGGTTCGGGCGCTGGCGTTACGGCATACGCCCGGCGGTGCTGCGGAAGCCTTTCTCGCTGATCTACAAGGTCCTCTACAAGTTCGTTCAGATACTGACTGGGATCGAGCTGCCCTGTGAGACCATCATCGGGCGCAACTTTGTGATTGATCATTTCGGCGGGATTATTGTTAGCGGCTATGCCCGGTTTGGTGACAATTGCAGGATCCGAAACGGTGTCGTCGTCGGATTGCGCCGGGTTGACGAACCTTGCGCGCCCGAGATCGGCGACAATGTCGATATCGGCGCCGGCGCCAAGTTGCTGGGCCCGATCAAGGTCGGCGACAACGTCGTGATCGGGGCGAACGCAGTCGTGCTCTCGGATGTACCAGCGAACTCGATCGCAATCGGCGTGCCCGCCATCATCAAGCCCCGCCGACCGGAAGCGCGGAGGGGCGCGGCGCTGTGACCGGGAGCGTTAGGTCCGTCCCGTATGCCTGCGGCGTCGTGGCGATCGGGCGTAACGAGGGCGATCGCCTGAAACGCTGCCTGTCGTCTGCCCGTCAGGCTCAAGCGATCGTTTATGTCGACTCCGGCTCGAGCGACGGGTCGGTCGCCTGGGCGCGAGGCCAGGGGATCGACGTGGTCGAGCTCGACACCAGCGCCGGCTTCACGGCCGCACGCGCCCGCAACGCAGGGTTTCGGCGACTGAAAGAACTGGCCCCTCAGTTGCAGCTCGTGCAATTCGTCGACGGCGATTGCGAGCTCGCCGAGGGCTGGCTCGGCGCTGCGATCGCTTTCCTGCAGCAGCAGCCGGACGCCGCGGCGGCGTTCGGGCGGCGCAGGGAGCGGCATCCGGAACGTTCGATCTACAACCGCATCTGCGATGCCGAGTGGAACGTACCGCTCGGCGAGGCGCGGGCCTGCGGCGGGGACGTCATGATGCGTTTGGCGGCGCTGGACCAGGTCGGCGGCTATCGCGACGACTTCATTGCCGGCGAAGAGCCGGAGCTGTGCGTCCGCCTGCGCGCGGCCGGCTGGACGATCTGGCGGATCGACCCTGAGATGACGCGGCATGACGCCGCGATGACGCGGTTTGGCCAATGGTGGCGCCGCAACGTGCGCAGCGGCTACGCCTTTGCGCTGGGGCGATTTTGCCACGGCGCCCCGCCCGAGCAGCTCTGGGTGTGGGAGAGCCGTCGCGCCTGGCTGTGGGGCATCTGGCTGCCGCTCGCCTGCGCGCTCGCCGTGATCGCGTTCGGCGCGGGCGGCCTCGCATTGCTGCTGATCTACCCCCTCCAGCTGCTGCGCCGCATCCCGCGGCAGCCGGGCGGCCTGCAGGACCGCATCGGATTTGCCTCCCTGGAGTTGCTGGGACGGTTTGCGGAAGGCATAGGCCAGCTCAGGTTTGCGGCCGACCGGCTGTTCAAGGGGCGGAGCCAGATCATTGAATACAAGTGACGCGGAGGATCGGCGGAGCCCTCGATCATGACTCGATCATAAAATGTGAAAAGCAACCCAATGCAAAGTAGAACCGTGCAAATTGCAGGAGAGGCGGCGAAGACGGGCAAGTGATTGATCTAACTGCCCCAACATCAACTCAGCGCGCGAACTGGACGAGACATGGAGATTCCGCACGACTCCCCCACGCAGATGAGCGCGACCACTCCGGATTGGTCGCGCGAGGAGGTCACGTCGTTCTGGCAACCAAGCCGACAACTCTTAAAGACGATCCGCGGGTACCAGAAGCACGTGAAGAGAGGGGGAGCCCTCTCGATGCTGCGCAGACGTCTTTGCGTCCTCGAGCACCGCTTCTGGAGCGTGGTGACGGGCGCGGACATACCTTTAACTTGCAACATTGGGGGCGGGCTTCTGATGCCGCATCCCAATGGGATCGTGATTCATCCAGACGCCATCATCGGGGTGAATTGCTTGCTTTTCCAGCAGGTGACGATCGGGACGCACCGTGGCGGTGGAGTACCCGTCCTGGAAGGCCACGTCGATGTCGGAGCCGGCGCAAAGATACTTGGAGCGGTGACCATACCCGCGCACTCCGAAATTTCCGCCAACTCGGTCGTTACTTCATGGCCTCCGAGGAAATAAATGCTTTACCGCGGCGGTCGGTCAACTGAGATTGGCGCAAAATCGATTGATAGGCTCGCAATGCGGAATTCTCGATAACCAGCCACTAATCTTCTGCTTTCTCTCCCTGTGGAATGGCCTTCTCCAGTGCTGCGTGGAAAGACCTCCCATGATCGAAAAATTGCTCCCTGAGGTCCGCGCAAGCCAAAGTAAGCCGCTCGTAAACCGCGGGAGAATCCACAAGTGAAAGGATTGCCTCGACGTAACTCAGGACGTCGTCGGTTTTGGCGCTCACCGACGCTGATCGCAACAGCTCTAATGCCGGCACCACTGGATTGGTTACGATCGGTCGTCCCAGCAAAATTGGCTCGACGGCCGTCATAGCTAACCCTTCTTCGAATCCACTCCGCGTCGGAATAATGGCCGCATGACTCTCAATCAACAATTGCCTTAGGATTTCAGGTTCTACGCGTCCCTTAATGTCAATTGCTCGACCAAGACCAAGTTCATCGCACTTTAGTCTCAAGAGTTCCAAATCCGGTCCATCCCCGCACACACACAAACTGACGAGACCAGGCCGTCTGCGCTCAAGAATCGCTATCATGTCCAGCAGGTCGAAAACACCTTTCTCCCGAATCATCCGCCCTGCGAAGAGAAGCCGAAAAGGAACTGCGATCGATGGCGGAGGGTGGAGCGAAAACGCTGTTCGGTCGAACTGAGGCACGATGGTCAATATTCCGGCGGTGCGACCTCCCGTCGCCTCCTTAACTTGACGAGCGCATTCGGGCGAAACGCAAATTGTGGCGTTGGCACAATATCGGAAGAAGAGCGCGTCAGCGTGGCCCAAAAGTCTCTTCAGGATCGACCGAGGACGAAATCCGGAGGGCCACAGCGTATTGTGAAGAACCGGTATCACTTTAATCGAAAATATCGAAAACAGCATCAAGACAAAGTAGTGGGTCGTTCCCGACTGAACGACGGCGTAGTCCGCTCGGAAGCGAACGGCCGAAATCAATAGCCGCAGCCCATATCCGATCTCGACGAGATGATAGAGAATACCACGCGATTTGGCTTTCGGCCTATGCTCGATTTTAAATTGCCCATCCACCAATCTGCAAGGTGGATATCTTGAGGCGACGAGCAAAGCGGCCGCCCCCCCTATCTCGACAAAAAGCCTCGAACTCACTTGAGAACGTCACCGACATTTGGCTGGGATCCGCAAGCCCCTTGCGCCAGAACCTGTGAGCGTCGATTACATTCCCGGGACCGGCGGCGAAGAGAATTCTCGGCGGTCGTATTTTGATGCCATCCGTCATCGAGCAATTCCTTCATACTATCAAGAGCACAGAGGCACAGCATGTTGCGGGGTTTCGTCTTATATTGTAGTTAGATCAACTTAGTCACTGAGCTCCGTCGTGCGCTTGAACAGGTTTTTTGCTGAGTATTTCCCTGCAGTGAAGGCAATCTCAAAGTAGCGTTTCCTGTCTAATACTTTGGAACGAGAATTAATGCAGATGAATCCGCCCCCCACAGCGACCTTTCTGTTCTGCATTGAATCGGGGATTCTTGAGAGTCAAACTTTGCTCGCGATCGAATGCCTCCGCCAATTTGGCGGAAGCCAAGCGCAAGCACCGGTGCTGGCCGTGACACCTCGCAGAGGTCCCTCACTGACGCTCTTTACCTACCGCAGATTTGACGAGCTAGGCGTTAGATACATACGTGAGGATCAGAGGAATTCATCGGAATGGTTTACTTACATGAACAAGGGCTTGGCGGCCAAGCTCGGCGACGAGCTCGCGAAGACTGAGCAGGTCATATGGCTGGACTCTGATGTCCTGGTGGTTTCCTCGCCCGAACCACTTCTGTTGCAGCCGAACGAAGATTTCGCGTGTGGCGCCATCAACAAGAATGTCGGGTCTACTGGTCCCGAGGACCCCTTCGACGCCTATTGGCGGGCCCTGGCGGATGCATACCAGACTTCAGTCGACAATCTGCCTTGGGTGGTTACTCAACGGGATAATCAGCGAGTACGCCTTAGATTGCACTCGGGTGTTTATTCCTTCCGCCGAGGACGCGGCATAGGAGCGCGTTTTGTAAACGACCTTGAAACCATGCTCGGCAGCAGAGTTGCGTTTAGTCGAAAGCTACCGCAACCCGGCGACGATGTCGCCCTCGCGTTTTCGGTCGCCGAACTCAAGCTGCGCTGGCGCAATTTGTCGCAATTGTGCAACTATCAAATGGCACCCTCGTCCCCCTCCTACTCTAGGGACGAGGCTCGCCAGGCTCATATTCTTCATTATCACCACACACTAAGTTCAGAGAGCGGTTCGGACTGGTTCCTTAACGAGCTGCGGACCTTTAGGCCCGACGTTGCGGCGTGGTTGAAGCCCCGGCTACCGCTGAATCGACGCGCCGGCGGGTTGCTTCGGCTTGCAGAGAGACGGCTCTTACGAATGGTCCGGTCAAACCATCGACGGAAGCACGAGGCACAATGCAGATTCATGGTTCATGAATAGACGCCATGAAGTGACTGCTGGAAACCACCAGATCCCCCTGCGGCGACGCGTGATCAACGCCAGCGTTTGGAGCCTCGGAGGTTTCGGCGCGAGCCAGGTCATTCGGTTCGGTGGCAACCTTATTATGACCAGACTGCTGGCGCCCGACATGTTTGGCGTCATGGCAGTCGCAACGGTTATCATGTCCACCCTGGCCGTGTTCAGCGATCTTGGCTTGAAGCAAAGCGTCATCCAGAGCAAACGCGGAAGCGACCCTAGCTTCCTGAATACAATCTGGACCATCCAGATATTACGCGGTTTCCAACTTGGCCTTGCGGCACTTGCTGTCGCCATTGTTGTGGGCGTCGTGACCCATTACGGGTGGATATCGACTGACAGTGTATATGCCGATCCCCGTGTCCCGTACGTCATAGCGTCGGTATCAGTGACTGCAATCATCACCGGCTTTGCTTCCACGAAGGTTTACCAGGCGAGCCGGGACCTTCAGATTGGAAAACTGACGTTGATTGAGGTCGCTGCGCAGATTGCCGGGCTGGCCTCCATGCTCGGGTGGATCGCTGTTGATCGATCAATATGGGCTCTAGTTGCAGGAAGCATTTCTGCCGCAACTACGAGCAGTTGCCTAAGCCACTTCATGTTACCAGGTCACAAAAGCCGCTGGGAGTGGAATCGCCCCGTCATTCGCGAGATCATGCAATTCGGGAAATGGATCTTGCTAACCTCGATCGTCGGTTCTCTCATTGCAAACCTGGATCGCCTCTTACTTGCGGCAATGGTCGACCCTACGACCTTGGGCATCTACGCAATCGCGTTCAACATGTTCCTCTCAATTGAGCAACTCCTCATGAGAGTGGTAGCAGGCATCGCCTACCCCGCAATAAGTGAGGTCGTTCGCAACCGCCCAGATAACTTGAAACGAGCATACTATAAAATTCACCCAGTAGTAGCGTCTTTAGCGTATGCAGCAACGGGATTTCTCGGCTCGTTTGCGCCGAGACTGATAGCCCTTCTCTACGATGCTCGATACGCAGATGCAGGCTGGATGCTCCAAGTCCTGTCAATAGGACTCATCATGACGCCTTTCCAACTTGCACTTCAAACTTTCATGGCTCTCAACATGCCTAAAATCAACTATGCGGTAGCCGTACTTCGTCTTACTTTGATACTGGTCGCCATGCCTGCCGGCTTCTGGATACTTGGCTTGCAAGGTGCATTAGTGGGGCTGGTTTTGAGCAGCGTAGCTTGCACTATTGCGATCCTGTTCGTCAGTGCAAAGGTCGGCATTCTCGATGCACCCCGGGAGTTGTTGCCGTTGCCCGCAGCGGCTGTTGGTCTAATCGCAGGAAATTTGTTGTCCTCGATACATAGCTGATCTCTGTAGGCGGCCGTCAGATCCCAAGAAACAAGAACAATCAATTTGGTTGAACAATGAGCAGCACGACCATTGTCACTTGCGTCGAGGCAGGACCCCTAGAGGCCCAAGTTCTCCTACTTGCCGAGTCCATCAGGACCTTTGGGGGACCGGCATCTAGCCTTGACATCATCGCCGCCAAACCTCGGCGCGGACCGAAGATCAGCTCAAGAACGCTGAGCGAGTTCCGGCGCCTCCGCGTGGAGTTCATCGACAAACCATTCAACACCGAACTCGATTGGTGGAATAACGCCAACAAAAGTTGCGTCATGTCCCAGCTCGAGACCCGAGTTGCAACGCCAAACATCACATGGATGGACGGCGACATGGTTGTACTACAGCCGCTTGACTGCCTCTCTCCAGCGAATGGATCGCAGTTCATTGCGCGCGCAGGAGAGGGATATCTTGGATCGGACGGCATCGACGATAATGCGCCGTATTGGCGCAAGCTTTGCGAATTGATCGAGATCGATTTCGAACGCTTTCCAGAGATAACTTCATTTCCCGAAGGTAGACGTATTCGGGCCTACTGGCAGACTGGAATCTACAGCTATGCCACCGCATCGCGCCTTGGAGGCGCACACTACGACATCATAAAGAAGTTACTCTCAAGCAGCATCGGCTCCAAGACCGCCGGAATATACCATCAAGATCAAGTTTCCATTTCGCTGGCAGTGCAAAAGCTCGGGCTACAACATTCAGAATTCGCCGCTCGCATGAACTTCAACATCAATACGCTCGCAAAGGAGAACGCAAACCTGATCCCGATGCACCAGGTTAAAATCCTTCACTACCATAATGCCCTCTACCGCGAAGGACTCGACTGGGCGAGAAAGTACCTCGATCAGCTTCCCAACGATCGCCGCGAGTTGGTAGAGAAGTATGCCCCGTTCACCGCGAACGCTTCGTATCCCACACGCCTCTATCGGAGGCTCCTCAAGCTTTCGCGGCAACGGCAGGTCAACAAATTCAAGGACAGCGCCGTGCTGTACTAAGTTGCACAAATGCCAGTCTCAATGAGTGGCGGCCAAGCTCTTAAATCAGGTTGCCGATCGCGCTACAACAGCGCGATAATGTTTGAAGCTAGCCCTCAGGAGCATTTGGGCCTGCAGCACGAAGAGCAAACTTCATAGGTCGAATATTATTGGCCAGGCATCGCGCACGGAAGAATTCCATGAGATCATTTTTAAGCCTCATCACAAACAGCCTCCTCCGTCACACAAATCTAGAAATTCGAAAAATCAGACAGCCTCTACCTCACTATCCGATGATCGATGTGCTCCAGCTATGTGCCGGCGATCTCTTGAAGCGCGTCCGTCACCCTTTTGTCCTACAAATTGGCGCCAATGATGGCTCAACAAATGATCCCGTTCGCGGATTGATCGTAGAACACGGGCTGCCTGCCTTGTTGATAGAGCCGCATCCCCTAGCGTTCCAGAAGTTACAACAGACGTACCAAGGACATAGCAATGTTAAATTGCTAAATCTGGCGATTGGCGAGTCAGATTGCGACGATGTTCCGTTCTACGTGCCTGACAACGAGCTAGTGCACTCTAATCCGCGTACGCATCGTCTCTGTTCGTTTTCAAGAGAGCAACTGTTGCGGGCTCTGACGGGCGTAGGCGTCTCACACGCAGATTCTCGGATACGAGCGATTGGCATCCCTACGAAATCAGTGAACACCCTACTCAGAGAGAACAATCTAGAACGCGTAGATATCATCCAGATTGATGTCGAAGGATACGATTGGAAAGTTCTAGCGCAGTTTGACGCCAAGGCTCTACGCACGTCCCTCATCAATATCGAATTTTTCGCTTTGCCTTATCACGAACAACGCCAATGCATCTTGAGGCTGGCTTCCAATGGCTACAAGATCAGCCATTTTCACGGTGATCTTGTAGCCTATCAAACTTGGCCGGGCGCTCTCGATTCCGTTGCTCCGTCGGAAACTATTTCTTATTGAAGGCGACGATCGCCGACCATTGTGGAGGCGCTGATTGCTGATAGACGTCTTCAAGCACGGACCAGACGTTGCTTGAAGGCGACGAACCTCCGAGTTGAAAGCAGGAAGGGAACTCGCCTCCTGCAGAGAGGAAATTATTGTAGTTCGTGATTGTATATCCCTGTAGCGTTGCAACGTTCTTCCCAGCTGCGCGGAGAGCGTTGACTTGAAGATTAGTGCCGTAGTCTGGAGAATAACCTCCTTCATAGCCACACATCTTTTTCACACCTAGACCGGCCGCCCACGTCGCGATGTTCTTATAGTAATTGGCGACACTTGCGAGATTCGCGAATCCGGTTCCTGCCGCTAACGAATTCACGTACGTTGTAGGCGCCGATTGATCTCCCGCCGCGAAGGCGGTGGCGAGCACAATCTCTTGTGGTCCCCCGTTGAGCAAGCCGCCTTGTACTGACGGTACGATGTATTGCGCGCAGCAGACGTGCGTCACCCAGTTTGCGGCGGGAGACCCACCATTGGAGACAAATTTAGCAGAGGTAAGTCTGGGATCCTGGCTTTTAATCGGCAAAGTGCTGAATAGAACGGTTTGGACGCCGCACAGCACTTGGTACCTTGAGCGATTGTTTGAATAGACCTTGCTGACCGCCTGCCCTAGGACCGACATCACTTTGCCCATCCAATTGTGGTAGTCTGGTCCCCATCCGTAAGCATTGGCCTTTGCCACGGCGTAAACCGTCTGATTGAAGCCCGCCGCGAAGTTCCAAAGTTCGTTACATCCTTCGAAGCGAGGGACCATCCATGCTGGTCCATTGTCTCGAATGTAGGTCGCAAGACTGGAGGCGAAGTCAGTGAGGGGGTCCGCCGCCAACGGTGGCAGAACAAAGTATGGATGTGCCCCCATCTCCGCACAAAGTTGCACACAGACCTCGGGAGGAACACCGGCCGAAAGGCCCGCACTTCCGGTCGCGCTTCCGCCGCCAAAAGTTAGCCACGACCCCAGCGCGGCATCGTACACCACAGTTGCAAAAAGTCCGGCAACTGGACTGTTGGCCGTACCTAGCGTATTCCCAGATGGGTCCTTCAACGGGATTTTCGTTGTGGAATTCAGACTTAACGTTGGCTGACGATTCCCAAAGCAATCGCCCGACGCTTGCCCGCTCAAGGCAATGTTTGCACCTCGAGGAGTGGACGAGACCTGTATTGTATTCGCGTCAATTACGTTGCAGACGTAATAGTTGCCACTTGAAGTGAGCGGCGCCGGCAGAGTTGATCCGCCAAATCCGACCGGGTCGTTTAGGCCAAGACCATGCGCTTTCCAAACGACAACTGACCCGGCTCCAAAAGTTACGGTAGTTTTCGGGAATATTTTGCTCGCATTCAATTGAAGGATGACTGTCTGTTTGTCCGATGGACCTCCCGTACCGAAATTGAGAGCAAAATCATCGCCGGTGTTTGACGTAAGACCAGCACAAAGGCTCGCGCGAAGTTCCTGCCCGCCGTAGCTTACATATCCAACAGGTTTGCGCGTCGACCAGGTCGTGAGATTGCTGTTGTTTCCGTACTGCCAATTGAGAAATCGATAGACACCAATATTCGCTTGGAGCAGTTTAGCCTTAAACTGCGGTCCGAACATTTTTCCAGCCTGGATATCAGCTTCATCAGCAGCATGGAACAATTTTAGATTCGTGATGCGGGGCGTTGAGATCGACAGAATACCGATTCCAAGCTGGGTTTCCGTCGTCGAGAACACGTAGCGCCCACTGCCCCCAGTGCTTGACTTGCTTCCACTGACGGGGGTGTTCTTTCCCAGGATGTAAACCGTCCCATTACCATCCCAAGTGAGCACGTAGTTGCCCGGTCGGGAAACTTGCGATGGAATGAATGTGACGAGATATTGACCGCCATTTCTAACAACTGTGGGATAGCCATTTGCGTCATGATCGCGGGGATCGACCATGTTGTTATTTGACGCATAGCGCCAAGTACCGCCCGCTTTCATAAAGTTGAGGAAGGGATACTCTCCGCTGTTGCCACTCGGAAAATTGAAGTTGATTTGAGTCTTGCCATTGTTGAATGATGCGGCGGTCGCACCAAGGCTGGCTGCGGCGTTCTGGGCCACGAGCGGCGCCGGTGCGCCGAACGCGATGTCGGCTGGGATGGCTGAAGCAGCGGTTAACCCTCCTAGCAGCTGGATAAGTTCCCGCCTGTTTACGTCAAAGTAACTATCCATCATCTGGTCCTATCTTGGCGATCATCAAACGCAGGCTCTTTGATGGAGCTTATCAGCATGAAATTGAAATCTAGTTGATCCGCAGTAAGCGAGTTCCCCTCCAGATTTATCCGATAATTCACCAAACTAGGATTAGATCAACAGAGCTTGGTCGGTCTGCTAACGATCTGCACGCAGTTCCTCACCTGAGGACACAGTTCGAAGTCGCTGCCGCTTATTCGCGATAGGCTTAGTCCCAACAACGCGGATCGACTCAGCCTGACCAAGCAGAGCGCCCGCGAGCAGCCAGCTGAAAGGATTGATGGTGGCGTTCGGTAACAGGTCTACAAGGCCAACTGCCACCACCAGCGAAAGCGAAGCCAAGAAAACCTGTTCTCGCTCAGGCATCCGGCCCACGGCTCGCAAGCTACGAAACACCGGAAGAGACAAGAGTCCAAACTCTGCAATAAAACCAAACAATCCAAACGTACTCATCGTAATGATCCAGTGGCCATCAGTTATGCTGATGTCTTTTCCAGTCTCATCATAGACCCTACCGCGGCCAAATCGTCCCCACCCAAACCAAGGACGCTCCGAAGCGTGCGCGAGAAGCATCTTTTCCTGGTCAAAACGAACCTTCAATGACGTCTGACGTTCCACGCTGACAGCACCCGCCGCATCTAGCAGAAGATCGCTCGGAAAAAGATCGGTCGCTCTGAGCATTGGATACACAAGCGCCAGTGAAACCAGAAGGGCAGCAAGCCGCACCTGAAGACGCGGGCGCATAAAAAGGATCACTGGCGTCAAGACCATCGCATAAACAAAAGAACCAAGCGACTTGCAAAGAAGCAGCGTTCCAGCCAACCAGGCCGTAGAAACAGCAGCAGACTGAGACAGTATTTTCTCGCGGCATCGCCACAAGGCAGCCGAGGCAAGCACTGCCATCATCGCAAAGAAGGCAACTTTGAGTCCGTGCCCTAGAAACACAACCGGCCGAAACCCGCCATCGCGGACTTGCTGTTCAAATGAATTCGGAAAATAGCCATATATCCAAGTGTGCAACTGAGGGCTGAGGCGCACTTCAAGCAGCATAGGAAGAGTGTAGGCGAGTCCAGCAAGGGTCACTATTCGGAAAATGGTATCGCAATCTCTCAAACCTCCGAGATACCGACGGCCGAGCATGAATGGGATTAGCACGATTAGCTGAGCCACGCAGGCTGAAAGTGCATCGTAGTGCCCAACTCCGGGTAGAACAAAAGAGCCGTAGATTCCACCCACCTGCAACGCATCTGGATTAAACTCAGATGTGATGAAGGGCCCAATGAGAAGCGCCGCGAGTAAGACCTCCACAAGGCCGATACCCTTGGGTAAATGGGAAGGCCTGCGAGCAAAGGACCAACACCCCAATAGCGCGACTAGCGCGGGGATGGAGTTCTTGTCGAGCGCTGGCACGCCGGGAAGCTTTATCTCAGTCCCGACTGGAAGAACTAGGTATCCGCCCAGGATAGTCCAAAGCAGCGCTTGGCTCACAGGTCTTGTGGCAAACAAGTAGATCGATACTAATGGCCACAGCAGAAGCGCGGCATAAGCGAAGTAGTTCGGCGTAATAATCAAGGAACTCAGCCTGGGTTTCTTGTTGATCAATCTAACCTATCGAAAGCATCAACAATGGATAGATCTGCCCCACCCCCAGTAGATTTGCCACGGTGTAGTCTTCCAGATGCTACCCGCCGACAAAGCTTTTGATTTTCCGACGAGCTTGGCGAATTGCCGAACCGACGCCGCGCTTGATCGACTCTGCCGGCATCAGCACCAGGCCGCGAAATTTCTCTTCAGGCCGGGCCTTAAAAATGGTGCTGTGCGCAACGCCGGTCCAGTGAGCCGGAGCCTCCTTGGTATAATAATACGTCGCGAAGGAAATCCTGGGGCCGGGCGCAGCGGCGGAGATGGGCATCACGCCATGATAGCTGATGTCGCTCGTCTCAAAGATGACGCATCGGTTAAATTTTGGAATAAACGAAGCATCACAGTTCTTTACGTCCTTGTCCCAAAGCTGAATCTGGCCGCCCCAATCCTCCTTCCATTCGGGATTCAGATAGACCAGCAAATTGAGCCTGCGATGGAGCTGCCGATCCTCCATGTAGTTGAAGTCGAGGTGGACGTCCAAACGACCGCCAGGTCCCGTCATATGCATGCCGCCTCCGACCAGCTGCGGGTCAGCTAAGAGATTCGGAATACCAGTAATATATGAAAGATCCGAAAGGAATTCGGCGGATGCAATTGCGTCATTCAACTGCGCGATTGGCGCAGGAAACTTGGCCGCATCGGTGATTTGCACCTTCTTGCGTTCGTTCACCGCCTGAAAGGACACGCCTTTGGCCAAAGCCTCCTCGAAGGAGGGATAAGCCGCCGAGATAGCGGCGGCCGCGGAAGGCTCGAGGAAGTTTTCGATCGTCACGAATGGAAAAGGCTTTGCCGACCTAAATTGAGCTCGGAGAGCTTCTCGGTCCAAGGAGTTCACAATCATCTGGTTGCCTCGCAGGATCAGTCGAAAATGCCGGCTAGACGTTAAATCGACATTGCCGTTTTCGGCCGACAAATTCAATGAGTTAATTCTGATATGGTCAAAACGGGAGCTTCGGGTTCTTATTTTAAATCTAACTGGCGGCCGCTCGTTAGCAGCGACGAACTCCGATTGGCGGACATTCTCGTGTCATTTACCTGTTAACCGGTCGGTGGCGCAGAACCGCAGGTGGCGCGCGCCGCGCCATTGCCTGCGATAGCCCCCATGAGATAGTCCTGAAGCGCCGGGTCTCCCCGCGGGATTTCTGAAAAGTACCTTTTTTCATGAGCTTATTGATCGTCATCGTAAATTTCCGTGTCGCCGAGCTGACCATCGACTGCCTGCGTTCCCTTCAGGACGAGATCGCCGGCGTCCCCGGCACAAGCGTAGCCGTCTGCGAGAATGGGAGCGGCGATGACCAGGCGCTGCGCATCCAGCACGCGATCGAGGCGAACGGCTGGGACGGCTGGTGCTCGCTGATGGCGAGCGAGACCAATCTCGGATTTTGCGGGGGCAACAACGTCCTCATCCGGCCGGCGCTGGGCTCGGCGCAGCCGCCCGACTACGTCCTGCTGCTCAACCCCGATACCGTCGTCCGGCCGAATGCGATCAAGGCGCTGGTCGACTTCATGGCGCAGAATGCGAAAGTCGGAATTGCGGGCAGCCGCCTGGAAGATCCCGACGGCACGCCGCAACGCTCGGCTTTCCGCTTCCAGTCGGCGGCGAGCGAATTCGAGGGCTCGCTCCGGCTTGGCCTCGTCAGCAGATTGCTCAGCCGCTGGATCGTCGCGCCCCCCGTCGTGGACGAGCCGATCCCCACCGATTGGGTCGCCGGCGCGAGCATGATCGTGCGGCGACAGGTCTTCGCCGACATCGGCCTGCTCGACGAGGGCTACTTCACCTATTTCGACGACATCGACTTCTGCTTCAACGCCAGGAAGAAGGGTTGGCCCACCTGGTATGTGCCATCCAGCCGGGTCGTCCATCTGGTCGGTCAATCGACCGGCGTGAACCGCACGCCGCGGCGCCTGCCGGCCTATATGCTCGAGGCGCGGCGACGCTATTTTCTGAAGAACCACGGCGCCCTCTACGCTGCCCTGGTCGATGGCTGCACGCTTGCGGGCCTCGCCCTGTTCAGATTGAGAAACCTCGTGAGCGGAAGGAAGCACCAGACGATTCCGCACGTGCTGGGAGACCACTTTCGCCACAGTGTCTTTACAAGGGGCTTTGGCCTCCCAACTGTCCAGGCGCCGACCGTCAAGACATAGCGACGAGCCGCATCGTCAGACTGGCCATGATCCGTGCGCACGCACTCGCGGCCCGGGACACGGCCAAGGACGCGCGTCGATCAGACGTTGCCGACCAGACGCTCGCATTCGCGGTCGAGAGCCGCAGCCCAGAACACCACGTCAATTCCGAAGGCTTCCTCGAGGCGCGCAAGCCTCAGCCTCGAATTCGCCGGCCGCTTCGCCTTCGTCGGAAACTCTGCCGTTAAAATAGGGGTGATGCGCTCACACTTGAGCTCCACGCCCCGCGCCCGCATCCCGTCCACGATCGCCGTCGCAAATCCGTGCCAGCTGGTCTCGCCGCTGCACGCGACGTTGAGGATGCCGCCGCGCTCGCCGAGCATCCTGGCGGGATCGCCCTGCGCCGCGCCCAGCACACTGGCGACTGTCTCCGCGATCACCCGCGCCGGGGTCGGCGCGCCGACCTGGTCGGCGACGACACGGAGCTCCTCGCGCTCCCTGGCGAGGCGAATGATCGTGTTGAGGAAATTGGCGCCCTTCGCAGCATAGACCCATGAGGTGCGCACGATCAGATGCGCAGGCGCGGCCGCGATGATCGCCTGGTCGCCGGCGAGCTTGCTCGCGCCATAGACCGACAGCGGGTTCGGCGCACTGTCCTCGCGCCAGGGCGCCGTGCCCGAACCGTCGAACACGTAGTCGGTCGAGACATGGATCATCGGCACGCCGTGGCGCGCCGCCCATTTCGCCATCGCCGCCGGCGCCTCGGCGTTCACCCGGAATGCGAGCTCGCGCTCGTCCTCGGCGCGGTCGACGGCGGTGTAGGCCGCGGGGTTGACGATCAGATCTGGCCTCAGTGCATCGAGCGTCTCCCCGAGCGTCTCAGGCCGCGACAGATCGAACGCATCCCGCTTCGGCCCCAGCACGCTGCCCTGGCCCTCGAGCAGCGGCAACAGAGCGCCCCCGACCTGCCCGCTCGTACCCGTCACAAGGATGCGCATCAGACTTGTCCGTAGACCGGCAGGTTCTTGACGTCGGCGAGCAGAGGCGCTGAGGCGTCCTTGGCGGATAGCGAAGGCGTCTCGACCTTCCAGTCGATCCCGATCGCCGGGTCGTCCCACCGCACCGAGATCTCGTCCTGCGGGCTGTAATAGTCGTCGCATTTGTAGAAGAAATCAGCCGTCTCGGACAGAACCGAGAAGCCGTGCGCGAAGCCGCGCGGGACCCAGAGCTGACGGCGGTTTTCCTCGCTCAACTCGACGGCGACATGCCGGCCGAAAGTCGGGCTGCCGAGGCGGACATCGACCGCGACGTCCAGCACCCTGCCCCGGAGCACGCTGACGAGCTTGCCCTGTGTGTTCGGATTTTGCAGGTGAAGCCCGCGAACGACGCCGCGGCTCGACCGCGACAGGTTGTCCTGCACCAGCGGCCGCGTCACGCCATGCGCGGCGTAGCGCGCGAATTGATAGGTCTCGAGGAAGAAACCGCGCTGATCGCCGAACAGTTTTGGTTCCAAAATCAGAACCCCGTCCAGCTCCGTTTTAAATGCCTGCATCTAGCCAATTCGCCCAGAACGTCATTTACCGTGTCGGAATACCAGACTTGTGCGTCGCACACTATTTGATAGTTTCCGCTTGGTAAATCTGCGAGGGGGCCATGAAAGGGATTATTCTTGCCGGCGGGACCGGTTCGCGGCTCTATCCCGTCACGACGGTGGTCTCCAAGCAACTGCTGCCCGTGTTCGACAAGCCGATGATCTATTATCCGCTGTCGACCCTGATGCTGGCAGGCATCCGCGAAATCCTCATTATCACGACACCGCCCGACAAATCCCTGTTCCAGCGGCTGCTCGGCGACGGCGCAGGCTTCGGCCTGAAGCTTTCATATGCCACCCAGGAAACCCCGCGTGGCCTTGCCGACGCTTTCATCGTCGGGCGCGACTTCGTCGGCGACAGCGCCGTGTCGCTGATCCTCGGCGACAACATCTTCTACGGCCACGGCCTGCCCGAAATGCTGGCCAAAGCCGCCGAACGCCGAAGCGGCGCGACGGTCTTCGGCTATGCCGTCCAGTCACCCGAGCAATACGGCGTCATCGCGTTCGACAGCACGGGAAAAGCCCTCTCGATCGAGGAGAAGCCCAACCAGCCAAAGTCGAACGTGGCCGTGACCGGCCTCTATTTCTACGACAATGACGTGCTCGATATCGCGGCCAATGTTCGCCCGTCTGCGCGCGGCGAAATCGAAATCACCGACGTCAACAACGCTTATCTCGAGCGCGGCGATCTCTTTGTCGAAGTTCTCGGCCGCGGCTTTGCCTGGCTCGACACCGGCACTCACGCCTCCCTGGTTGAGGCCAGCCACTTCGTGCAGATCCTGGAGCAGCGGCAGGGCATGCGCATCGCATGCCCTGAGGAAATCGCGCTTCGGAAAGGATATATTTCGCTGGACGATTTCAACAGAGTGGCCGAGAAGACCGCGAAAAGCAGCTATGGTGAGTATTTGAAGGCGGTCTCCCAGTCGTTCGGCCGGGGACCAATTTAATTAGGGGATTTTCAGGTGCGTTTTGCCGGAGCAACGATCTTCGTCACAGGCGGCGCAGGTTTCATCGGATCGGCGGTAATCCGCCATCTCCTTCGCGACACCGGCGCTCGCGTCGTCAACATCGATAAGCTGACCTATGCCGCCAACCTGGCATCGCTGCCAGGCGCAACCGAGAATCCGCGCTACGCCTTCGAACGGCAATGCATCTGTGAAGCGGATTCGCTGCGAAAGCTGTTCGAGAAATATCAGCCCGACGCGGTCATGAATGTCGCGGCGGAAAGCCACGTCGACCGCTCGATCGACGCTCCAGCCGAGTTCATCCAGACTAACATCGTCGGCACATTCACGCTGCTTCAGGAAGCGCTGCGCCACTGGCGATCGCTCTCTCCGGCGCGGCGCGCGCTGTTTCGCTTCCTGCACATCTCCACCGACGAGGTGTTCGGGTCGCTTGGCTCCGACGGCCTGTTCAATGAAACGACCTCCTACGCTCCCAATTCGCCGTATTCGGCCAGCAAAGCGTCCTCGGATCATTTGGTGCGCGCGTGGCGTGAGACCTACGAGCTGCCAACGCTGGTGACGAACTGCTCAAACAACTACGGCCCGTACCATTTTCCCGAGAAGCTCATCCCTCACATGATCATCAAGGGAATGGCCGGAGAATCCCTACCCGTCTATGGCGATGGCCAGAACGTGCGGGATTGGCTGTTCGTCGAGGATCACGCCAAGGCACTGGCTCTGGTCCTGGAACGCGGGGCGCCCGGCGAAACCTACAATGTCGGCGGACGCAATGAGCGGACCAATCTTCACGTTGTGCAAAGCATCTGCGATCTCCTCGATGAGGAAGTCCCCAGCGGCGACGGCGTGCGGCGCCGACTGATTTCCTTCGTCAAGGACCGGCCAGGCCACGATCGCCGCTATGCAATCGATGCGTCGAAGCTCGAGGGAGAACTCGGCTGGCGTGCGGAGGAGAACTTTGACACAGGGCTTGCCAAGACAGTTCGCTGGTATTGCGAGAACAGGCATTGGTGGCAGGCGATTTTGGACCGGGGCTATAGAAAGACGCGCCTCGGCACTGGCTGAGACGCTCCAAGAATTGCCTCGCACAATTGGCCACGGTCAGACCTAAAGCATTTCCTTACCCGTGAGGTAACGACGTAAAGCCGATGCCGTCGATCTCACAGCCCTTCATTCGACGCCCGGTTGGCACGACGCTGCTTTCGATCGGGCTACTCCTCCTTGGCATCGTGGCCTACCGGTTCTTGCCGGTGGCGTCCGTTCCGAACGTCGATTTCCCCACGATCTTCGTTTACGCGTTTCGTCCAGGCGCAGATCCCTCGATCATGGCAAGCACCGTGGCCGCGCCCCTCGAGCGGCGGCTCGGCGAAATCGCTGGCGTCAACCAGATCACCTCGACGAGCACACTCGGTCTCACCAGCGTGCTCCTGCAATTCGACATCGGTCGAAGTCTCGATCGCGCCGCCAGGGACGTACAAGCCGCAATCAACGCGTCGCTGCCTGATCTGCCTGGTGATCTTCCTTCGCTGCCACGATTTGGAAAGGCCAATACCTCCGGCGCCCCCGTTTACGTCCTCGCGCTCACCTCCAAGACACTCTCGACGGTCGCTCTCTACGATGTCGCCGACACCGTGCTGTTGCAGCGCATCGCGCAGGTGCCGGGCGTTGGCAATGTCACCGTCAGCGGGGCTGATCAGCCGGCGGTGCGGGTGCAGCTCAACCCCGTCGCGCTGTCCAACACCGGCATTGCCACCGACGACGTCCGGACCGCAATCATCAACGCCAATCCGCTCGGTCCCGTCGGCATCTTCAACGGCGAGCGTCAGAGCGAGACTTTGTCGCTCAATCGCCAGATGCGCACGGCGAAAGAGTTCCGCGACATTGTCATCAAGAGTTCGAGCGGCAATTTTGTGCGGCTCTCCGACGTCGCTGATATCGAAGATTCCGTGAAGAATGTGCGTTCGGTTGCCTGGTTCAACAAGCAGCCCGCGGTTCTGATCGAGATCAGAAAACAAGGCGATGCCAACGTCATCGATACCGTCGACAGGGTAAGGACGCTTATCCCCGAGCTGAAGCAGTGGATTCCGGCCGGCGTCGAGATTTCCACCCTGGTCGACCGCACCGGCACGATCCGTGCCAGCGTTATGGACATGCAGTGGACGCTATTGGCGACGGCGCTCCTCGTCATGGTCGTCGTATTCTTCTTCTTGCGCCGGCTTACACCGACGATCGCAGCCGGCATCTCGGTGCCGCTGGCCCTGGCAGGGACCTGTGCCGGCATGTGGATCGCGGGCTTCTCGATCGACAATCTATCGCTGATGGCGCTGGCCATCTCCGTCGGCTTCGTGGTCGACGACGCCATCGTCATGATCGAGAACATGTACCGCAATCTCGAGCGCGGTATGCGGCCACTCCGAGCGGCGGAGGAAGGCGCCCGGCAAATCGGGTTTACCGTGGTCTCAATCAGCCTGTCGCTGGTCGCGGCGTTCACGCCACTGATCTTCATGGATGGCATCGTCGGCCGGCTGCTGCGGGAGTTCTCTTTGACGCTGACCTTTGCGATCGTCGTGTCAACGCTGGTGTCGCTCACGGTCACACCAATGATCTGCGCCCATTACATCCGGCAGCCCCCCTCGGGGACTGCGACGCTGTTCGACCGCGTCATCGAGGGCTCGTTGTCGCACATTGTCGCGTCCTACACCAACACTTTGCGTACCGCGCTCGAATTCCCGTTGCTGACGCTGCTGGTATTCTTCGCCACCATCGGCCTCACGGTCACGCTCTATATCAAGATCCCCAAGGGCTATTTCCCGACCGATGATTCCGGCTTCGTCATTGGCGCAACACGCGCGTCGGCGGACACGTCGTTCCAATCGATGCTGAGTTTGCAGCAACAACTCGCCGAAATAGTTCTCGCCGATCCAGCCGTGGCTGGTCTTGGCTCAGTGGTCGGGAGCGGCGGGGGCCCCGGAGGCCAGGGCGCAAACCGCGGCACCATGTTCATCAGCCTAAAGCCGCCGGAACACCGCGGATACGTCTCAACCGAAGCCGTGATCGACCGGTTGCGCCGCGCCCTCTATCCGGTCGCCGGTATTCGCCTGTTCATGTTCGCCGCCCAGGACGTCCGCGCTGGCGGACGGCAAAGCGATTCCAACTACCAATATACGCTCGTCAGCACTGACCTCGGCCTGTTGCAAAAATGGGCTCCAATCGTGACCAAGCGCATGGAGACGGTCGAAGGCATCACGGACATCTCTAGCGATCGCGATCCGAACGGGTTGCAGCTCACGCTGAGCATCGACCGCCAAAGGGCCTCGGCGCTTGGCGTCCGGGTGCAGGACATCGACAACGCCTTGAACAACGCGTTCTCGCAGCGGCAGATATCGATCATCTACACCCAGCGCAATCAGTACATGACCGTGCTGGAGATCGACCCGAAGTTCCAGGTCGATCCATCCAATCTCGAACGGATCTATGTCGCCGGCGCCAACGACACGCAGGTGCCGCTATCGGCCGTGGCGCACGCAACGCGCGAGCTCGCCGCGCTCGCGGTCTATCATTCGCAATCGTTTCCTTCGACGACGGTCTCGTTCAACCTCTTGCCGAACGTGCCGCTCCAGGCCGCCACGCAGAACATCCAGCGCGCGGTCGATGAGCTGCACATGCCGGAAGGCATTCGCGGCAGTTTCGACGGCAATGCCGAGGATTTCGCCAGGACGAGCGGCCGCCAGCCGCTGCTGATCCTCGGCGCGCTGGTTGCAATGTATATCGTGCTCGGCGTGCTCTATGAGAGTCTCGCCCATCCGCTCACCATCATCTCGACGCTGCCCTCGGCCGGCCTCGGCGCGCTGCTCGCGCTGCAGCTCACCAACACGCCGCTGACGGTGATCGCCTTCGTCGGCATCATCCTGTTGATCGGCATCGTCAAGAAGAACGGCATCATGATGGTGGACTTCGCGCTCGATGCCGAGCGCCAGCGCGGCCTGTCCTCGGCGGAGGCGATCTTCGAGGCCTGCCAGGCGCGCTTCCGTCCCATCCTGATGACGACCATGGCAGCGCTTTTCGCTGGCATTCCGCTGGTCATCGCAACCGGGCCCGGCACGGAGCTGCGGCGCCCGCTCGGCATCACCATCATCGGCGGCCTGCTCGTCTCGCAGATCCTGACGCTCTACACGACGCCGGTGATCTACCTGCTGATCGACCGGCTGCGGCGGCGCTCCGAGCCGCGGCCGCTCGCCGCGCCGGCGGAATAGGTTGTTGACGCGCCGCTTCGAGCGTATAGCGGCGCCTATGTCGAACCCGCCAGACACGGCCGCCGCGCCGGCCGAGCTGATCCCCGAGTGCCCGCACTGCCAGAAGCCGATGCCGCTGTGCATCTGCGACAGTGTCACGCCCATTGAAAATCGCCTCGGGCTCCTGATCCTCCAGCATCCGCAGGAGCAGGACAGGGCGCTCGGCACCGCGCGGCTGCTGGCGAGGCATTTCTCCGATGCCACTGTGCGCGTCGGCCTGTCCTGGCCGAGCCTGTCCAAGGCGCTGGGGCGGCCGGTCGAGAATGCCGCGCGCTGGGCCGTGCTCTATCTCGGCTCGGCGCGCGCCGCCGATCTCGAGGCCGAGGGTGAGATCGTCGCGCTGAGCCGCAAGGGCGAGGTCGCGGAGAACCAACGTGCCATCCTGAACAAGATCGAGGGCGTGGTGCTGCTCGATGGCACCTGGAGCCAAGCCAAGGCACTGTGGTGGCGCAATCCCTGGATGCTGAAATGCCAGCGCGTGATCCTCAACCCGGCGCATCCCTCGCGTTACGGGCGTCTGCGCCGCGAGCCGCGCCGCGACGGTCTCTCGACCATTGAGGCGGCCGCGTCGATCCTGGCCAGCCTCGAGCGGCGGCCCGACATCTCCGAGACGCTGCATGCAAGTTTTGAACGGATGCTGGCGCGCTATCGCGAGGTTCAAGCCGAGATGCCGGAACTGGCACCGAAGCCAGCGGCGAGGGACCGCCGGCGCGGTGCCCGGCGGGGCAAGCGAGCCTGACTCGAGCCACCACCAACCGTACGATTGATTGCCAGTGCGGAGCGGCCGGATGCTGCCACTCGTTATTCCTTTCCGCTGTGATCCGTTACCCTCGGCGCTAACGCCACGTCGTTGTTGATCGAATTGACAAGAAAAATGGACGCAATTGCGCTGAGATGCACGCCATCCAGAGCCGAGAGCCCCTTCTCATCGATTCTGGTTAGGCAGCCATCGGCATTGCAGAGCCGATCCCATGCCGAAGCGTACTCGACGTTCTGTTGTGTGAAGAATTGTTTGGCAGAGCGTTCGTCCCACAGATTCTTTACTTGAGTGATGGATCGCTCTGGAAGTCGGTCTCGGTGAGAGATGTAATAACTGAGAAACTGTTCGGGCAAGCCGCGCTTCCATAGGGGGGCTGGGCCGATCACAACGACACGCGTGCGAATGCCTTTCAGAGCTGCCACCGTAGCGGCCCAACCTTCCTTCTCGGCCTCGTCAAGCGGGCCGAAGCCGGCAAGCAATACTACGTCTGGGTGCACCTGTTCGATCAGTGCCAAAACGCGCCGATTGTTGGCCTCGCAGCTTGGAGGCCCGCCAGTCAGGAGCGGCTGGCAGCTACTGGCTGTCAATTGCGCCAGCCCGAAGGGCGATCGGCTTTGTATGTCCCGCATTCCCGGCATAAGCGCGGCGGCCGTCGAGTCGCCCCACACCGCGACCAGCGGTCGGCGGTTTTCGACGCAGCTTTGAACGAATTGAGTTTGTGATGCCAGATTCAGGAGGCATTCGTCCACCCGCCATGCGGCGGGTCGCTCGCTGTCGGCAATCAGCAAATCGGCTGGAAAGCGGTTTGGGAAACCGTCCGCGCCGGTGATGATGGCCCCCACAACTGCGATCGCAGCAAGTCCGGCAGTCAATGTGACGACGTGCGTGCGCGGTGCGCGCTTCGACCGAATCGGGAGTTCGACAAATCGGAACGTTGCGGCCGCGAGCGCATAGGCGATCGCAACGGCGGCGCCGCGCTCAAGGGGCGTCAGCGGCATGAATTTCGCTGCGGCTGCCAGCACGAGGACCGGCCAATGCCATAGATACAGTGGATAGCTGATGAGGCCTGTGAAGACTGCCGCGCGGTTGGAGAGAACGAAAGCGGCGAAGCGGCTTTGCGCTCCAGCCGTTACGATCAGCGCGGCGCCAGTGACGGGCACTGCCGCGCGCCAGCTTGGGTATTGGACCGTTTGGTCGAACAGGAAAGAGCTGGCCGTGATCAGAGCAAGCCCAATTCCGAAAAGGAAGCTGGAGATGGGCAGTTTCTTCATTGCCGGCACGCGGCTGTCGAGCCACGCCAAAGCAGCCCCGGCCATCAGTTCCCATGCGCGGGTGGCAGGCAGGTAAAAATCGAACTCGCGATGATCGGCGAGCATCACGGAAAGCAGGAAAGAGGCCCCGCCGATTAGCAGGATTGCGACGAGCCATTGTCGCGGCTTCGCCAATACCAGCGCTAGGAGCGGCCAGACGATGTAGAATTGCTCTTCGACGCCGAGGGACCAGAGGTGCAGAAGTGGGAACGAACTCGCGTCGGGGCTGAAATAGCCCGATTGGAGCCAGAAAAAGAAATTGGCGCCGAAGAGCGAGCTGGCCAGAACCTGTTGGCCGAAATGCGCAAAGGCACTTGGCAGAAGGACAAGCCATGAAGCCGCGACGGTTATACCCGTTACCAGTAGCAGCGCTGGAACGATTCGCCGGACACGTCGGGCGTAGAAGTCAGAGAGCGTAAAGGAGCCGTCGCTGACTTGGTCGAAGGTAATTCCCGAGATCAGGAAGCCAGAGATGACAAAGAAGACGTCTACGCCGATGAACCCGCCCGGGACGATCTCGGGGAATGCGTGAAAGAGCACCACGACCATCACGGCGACGGCCCGGAGCCCGTCAATGTGCGGGCGATATGTCGCCGTCGAGTGGGTCATTGGATAATTCGGGGCAGCCTCCCGACTGTGCGCCAGCGCTGCTGCGCGTACCACGCAAGTTCACAGTCAGCAACAATTGGAGATGTTTAGAAATACGACCTTGGGGATGAACATCTGCGCAGGTAGGAGGGCGCACGATTGGACGAGGCTTGCCGTCACCAAAGCGGCGCCGGGCCCGTCGGCAAATTATCGATTCCTGGCGGCCGCAACCGCGCCAGCCGTGGGTGTGGGCAACGCCGCTAGACTTCCCGAGGGGCTATTTCGGCTGCGGGTTGACCTACCCAAAGCCGACCTATATGCGATGGCACAACCACACCAACGGACCGCCTCCAAGGTGTGGGGACTTCTGTCGGGGCTCGGACCGTTTTCGCCCACGTGTAAAAGTGCCGACTACTTACTGATATCTAAGACGTTTTTCTAAGTGAGGCCACGTGGCGGAGTGGTTACGCAACGGTCTGCAAAACCGTGTACACCAGTTCAATTCTGGTCGTGGCCTCCATCACAAGCGTCTGATTTTACAGCATAAATCTGACTTCGGCGCGCGTTCCCGCAGAGCGCGCCAGCGAAGCTTGTCGTCGGGCCGCGCTCACGGCGCTTGCAACTTCCGATTCAGGGCCGATGGCATAAAGTTCGCATCGGCTGGCTGATGCATATCCCAACAATCGAGCGCTGGAGAGCACGTGGGCGACGTCGTCCGATTTGTCCCGAAATCTGAGCTGGAACGGGCTCGCCTCATTCGTGAGGCCCGCGCGATCTATGACAGCATCTTTCCGCCGGCCGCACCCGACCGGGCGCCGCAGGACGGCGAGGAGCGCGCCAAGACTTGATCTGGCTGCGCCCAGGGGCGACGCAGGGCTTTGTATCAACGGGCTCGCAAGGCGAGCGAATCCCTTTTGCGGTGACGGCTTAGGCGGCGGTCTCAGCAGGCCGCGTACCAGCCGTCCGGAAACGGCAGGAGGGGCCAGGCGCCCTCATTGTCATTGGCGGCCTTGGGCGTTGCGTCGTACGACCACGAGCGGGGCACGAATTCCTCCTCCGGTACGGGCGCCAAATCTTCATAGACCATGGCGTCCCGGACGGTATCCAGCAGCAAGTTGAATTCGGCTTCGCTCATCACACCCTCCGGAACGCGGATGGCGCAATGTCGCAAAGCCGGTTTGTCTCTCGATTGACCCGATCGTTCGCATTTTAACGATCCGGCGATCGAGGTCCGATTGGTTAGCGATTCCTGAAAAATCCTGTGGAATCCTATGAGGATCCGGGGGCGCCGCCAGTGTGAAAGAAGTCACATCCCCCGCGGTTTGTTTCTCCTATCTCTTCGCGCGACATCGGCCGATGCGGGCCGGGGGCGGGCAAGGCAGACAGGAGACTTGGTCATGAAGGCGAGGTTCTTGCGGTTTGCGGGCGTGAGGAGCCCGGCGCGGCGCGCTTCGACGGTCGGGCTGTTCCTGACGCTGTTCGCCTCCGCGGCTCATGCGCAGGGAACACCGGAGCAGCGCCGGGCCTGCACCCCCGACGTCTACCGGCTCTGCGCGGGCGAGATCCCCAATGTCCGCGCGATCACGGCCTGCCTGCGCCGCAACCGGGCCAGCCTGAGCGAGGCTTGCCGCACAGTGTTCGACCAGGCCGGTGGATAGTCCCTGTGGATTCGTGCGCAGCAAGTGGTTTGCCTCTGCAACACAAATCTGCCGAAGCGAGGCTGTGAATATGTTGCGGACAAGCTGTGCATTGATCGAGAGTAGACAGATATCTGTCAGCTTGAAAAATTATTTCGTTTGAGAATTGCGAGAAGTGGTTTGCGTTGAAGCCGCTTCTTTTCAAAGCTTCGGGGGTTTTGCCGAGAAGGCACCCGCGGCGCCATGATCCGTCCGCATCCTGCACACCGGCGGCGCGTTCGGCGGCAACGGGAGCGGCGCCGGCAACGGAGGGGTCGGCTTCGGCGAAGGGCTCGCCGGCGAGCTCGTCAAGGTGCACGCGTTGCGTCCGATGATCGACGAGATCCTGCGCCAGAGCGGCTTTGCGCCCGGCGACGATCCCGCGAAGGCGCTGGTCGGCGCCGTGACCGGGAAGAGCAAACGGCGCCGCGGTGCCCGCGCCTGTACCGGAGAAAACAAACACCGCCGATCTATGAATGCCCATTCATTGCTGCGGAGAATTCGAATCGATAAGAACTCGCTCGTTGCACGTCTCGCGTCGCGCAACGAGCCGTAGTGCGGATCGATCGCGTGTTGAGCCTTTCGATCGCGCGCCGGGCGAATCTTTGAGGCAACGCCATTTGTTGCCGCAGCGACTGCGCCGATCGACGTCAGGCGCTGAAAGCCTGTTTCGATCGGGGGATTTTTATATGAAGTATTTTCTGTCCGGACTGATCGCGATCGGTCTTTCGATCGCCGCTGCGCCGTCGTTCGCGGCTGACTCTCGCAACGTCTCCGTCGTCAATGAGACCGGCTATGCCATCAAGTTTCTCGGCTTCAACGCGCCGGACGATGGCATGGACGAATGGGAGAACGAGCTCGACAAGGTTTTGCAGAACCAGGCGAGCACGTATGTCGAGTTCGACGAGGACGATGAGGGCTGCGTCTGGAACATCCGCGTCGACTGGCAGAACTATGACGAGTCGGTCCTGTGGAAGAACGTCAACCTCTGCAAGTTCAACGTGCTGCGGCTGCACTACGACCCCGGCACCAAGACCACGTCCTTCATCGCCGAATAGTCTGACCTGACATGGCCCGGAGGAGGGGCCGCTCAAGGCCCTTCCTCGACGCGTTGCGGACGATGATGAATTCGTCCTTTGCAAGCGCAACCGGCTTTGTTATACGCAGCGCGCGCGAACGACTGGTTCGCCCTTTCCTCGGTAGCTCAGCGGTAGAGCATCCGACTGTTAATCGGATGGTCGCTGGTTCGAATCCAGCCCGGGGAGCCAAATTTTGCCGCAAATTCAATCGTTTGTAGCTGCGCCTTGATGCGGCGCGCTAGGTCGATCGAGCAATTTCTCGACGTCGCTTCCAGCCAAATCCAGGCAGAATCGCGTTCAAGCAGATGTGTGGAATGGCGCCATCGCGCCACGCGGGCGGCGCTAAATCGACTCAATCCAAATCGAGCTTCGTGTGTGCCGGATTATTACGGAGCTGATTCCTATGCCAGACATCCTGGTCGACCGTTCCCATATGGCCCCCTCGATTCTGCCGGCAGACGTTCCCGAACTCAGTGATGATGAATGCCTGGCCTGTCTCGCGCGTGCCGTCGAGGCACACGATTCGGCGCGACTGGACGAAGTCGCCGCGCTGATCGGCCGGCTCGCGGTCACGATCGAATAGGCCGTTTCGACCCTCGATATGCGGTGAGCGCGGAAGACGCCGGCCCCTCGGGGGCAACGGCCATGTTGCGTTTTCCCCAAGCCTGTTCCAAAGATGCCGCCAACTTTCGTCCGCGGCATCGTCCGCATTTCAGGGTCCGCAAATGTCCGGTTTCTCGACCGCGCGCCAAAAAATGGTCGATGGCCAGGTGCGCACCAATGACGTCACCGATCGCCGTATTCTCGACGCCATGCTCACGGTTCCGCGCGAAGCCTTCGTGCCGGCCAGCAGGCAGGCTTTGGCCTACCTCGACCTCGACCTCGATGTGAGCGAGGGCGCCGCCAAGCGGTTCCTGATCAAGCCGGAGCTGACCGGCAAGCTGCTTCAGGCCGCCGAAATCGGCGAGGGTGACAACGTGCTGGTCGTCGGCTGCGCCACGGGCTATCTCGCCGCCCTGACGGCCAAGCTTGCGCGCCAGGTCACCGCGACCGAATGCGATTCGGCTCTGGCGGCGAAAGCCAAGGACGCCTTTGCTGCCCTCGGGCTCACCAATGTCACCTGCAAGGCCGCGGCCTGCACCGAGGGTGACCCTTCTGCCGCTCCGTATGACGTGATCGTCCTCAATGGTGCCGTCGAGGTGACGCCCGAAGGGCTGCTCGGACAGCTCAAGGAGGGCGGGCGGCTGGTCGGGGTGTCTGCCGAATCCAAGCCGCCGCGGGCCATGATTGTGACCCATAACCACGGGGAATTCGGCCATCGGACGCTGTTCGATGCCGCAGCCCCGGTCCTTCCGGGGCTGGAACGGGCCGCTGCTTTTGTATTCTAACGGGCATAGCCTGTTAAAATCCCATTCTTAATCAGAAGTGTGGCCGGGATGCTGCACGTGAAGAGTTTCCACCGGGAACGGCCTTGAGGTAGTTCCGTCGCGCCAATCCGCGTCCTATGTTGCGACGGGGCAACGACTCCACTCGGTAGACGGTAACCCAGCTCGCGGGCACGAGTCGGGCGTTAGATGAACGGAATTTTTGGGATGCATGGGGTGAAGCTCTTCACCGGAGCTGCGGTTTCGGTCCTGTTGCTGGCTCTTGCCGGGCCGACGCCTGCGTTGGCGGACACGATCGAGGCTGCGCTGGTACGTGCCTATCAGAACAACCCGCAGCTCAATGCACAGCGCGCCCAGGTGCGCTCCACCGACGAGAACGTGCCGCAAGCCTTGTCGGGCTATCGCCCCAAGGTCGCGCTGACGGCGAGCGCCGGCTTTCAATATCAGGATACCCAGCCGTTGCAGAAGGGCCCGCCGATTCATGGTGACCTTCAGCCCAACAGCGCCAGCCTGACCATCAACCAGACGCTCTACAACGGCAATCAGACGGCCAACAGGACGCGCGCGGCAGAGAGCCAGGTGTCCGGTTCGCGCGAAGCGCTGCGCAGCCTCGATCAAAGCGTGCTGCTGAACGGCGCCACGATCTACATGGACTATCTGCGCGACGCCGCCACGCTGGAGGTCCAGCGCAGCAACGTGCGCGTGCTCGAACAGACGCTCAAGCAAACGCGCGATCGCTTCAACGTCGGCGAGGTGACGCGTACCGACGTGGCGCAATCCGAAGCGCAGTTGGCGGCGGGCAAGACGCAGGCACTGCAAGCCGAAGCGAATCTCACCACGACGCGGGCGAACTTCCGCCGCATCATCGGCAACGAGCCGACGAATCTCGCGCCGGGCTCGCCGGTCGACCGCTTCTTTCCTGCAACCCTCGCCTCGGCGGTCGAGCTCGGCCTTGTCGAGAATCCGAACGTCACGGCCGCAATGTTCGGCATCGACGTCAATTATCTACAGGTCAAGGTCGCCGAAGGCGCGCTGCTGCCGACGGTCTCGGTCCAGGCTGGCGTCACCCAAGCATACCAGCAGCAGCTCACGATCTTCCGACAGACGACCGCTTCCGCCATCGCGACAGCCTCCGTGCCGATCTATCAGGGCGGCGCAGAATATTCGCTGATCCGGCAATCGAAAGAGAACCTGGCGCAGCAGCGTCTCAACCTCGAAACGACCCGCGACCAGGCCCGCGCGACCGTGGTGCAGTGGTGGGGGAACTTGCAGGCCGGCAAGGCGCAGGTGCAATCCGCGCAGGCACAGGTCACGGCGTCGGAGATCGCGCTGAATGGCGTGCGCGAAGAAGCCAAGGCTGGCCAACGTACCACGCTCGACGTGCTCAATGCGCAGCAGGCGCTGGTCAATGCGCGCGTCGCGCTGGTCACCGCGCAGCACGACCGGGTCGTTGCGTCTTACAACGTCCTCGCCGCCGTCGGCCGGCTGTCACCGCAGGTCCTCGGCCTGGCGACCACGATTTACGATCCCAGCGTTCACTACCAGCAGGTCCGCGACAGCTGGGCCGGTGTTCGCACGCCGGACGGGCGCTGATCGCCGCAATCAGGTCGGCCTCGCAGATAGTCGAGGCCGACCTGCGCTTTGCTTGCAATCGTCAAAATCCCTGACATAGCCTTGCCAAGAAGTTGCGGGTCGATTCGTCCCGCATCCGTTTGTCGTGTGCGTAAAGCTTGAGTGCCGAGGGCAGGGGCCGCACCGCTGCACGTTGAGCCGTGAACTGGGGACAAGTCGGGTTGTCGCGACGAAAATGTCGGGGCTCCTGTCCGAAACCGGCCAATCCTGTCGTGCTTGGTGTAAAACAGCGCATGCGAGGGCGTTGATCATGTGGAGTCGGAGATGACGCAGCCTGCAAAGGTTACAGAACCCTCGATGGAGGAGATTCTGGCCTCGATCCGGCGCATCATTGCCGACGATGAGGCCAAGCCGCCGCCGACGGAAGCCGCCAAGCCCGAGAAAGCTGCGGCGCCCGCTGCGTCGCCAAAGCCGCAGGCGATCAAGAACATTCCGCCATCCAAGGCCGCGCCGGCCAAACCTGCCGAAGAGAAGCCCGAACCTCCATCGGCCGCAAAGCCGGCACCAACACCTGCGCCCACTGCGCCCGCGACGGATTCACCCAACGGCCAGGACGATATCGACGCGCTGCTGGCCGGGCTCGACGCCGCCACGCCTGCGCCCGAGGTCCGTGCTCCGGAACCCGAGCCCGAGCCCGAGCCTGACGTGCTCGAACTGACCGACGATATGGCGATGGACCCGACACCGCCTCCGCCGCCGAGCTTCCACCGGGTCGATCCGCGCGACGATCTCGAATTCGCCGAATCGCCACAGCCGCGCCCAGCGCCGTCCTATGCGCCGGTGGACTTCGATGCGCCGCCGCTTCCGCCGCAGCAGCCGATCCTCGCGCAATCGACGGTCTCGGCGGTCGAGTCCGCCTTCAACTCGCTGGCCCATACCGTGCTCAGCAGCAATGCGCGGACACTGGAGGACCTGGTCAAGGAGATGCTGCGTCCGATGCTCAAGTCCTGGCTCGACGACAACCTGCCGGGCTTGGTTGAACGCATCGTGAAGGCCGAAATCGAGCGAGTCTCGCGCGGCGGAAGGTAGAAACCCGGCCGCAGAGCCCTCATAAAGCCCCGCTTGTGCGTGATGACAGGCCTTCCGACCGCGCCGGGAAGCCCCATTGCCGCTTGCTATCCGTTGACCTTTTCGTTGACTTGCCCCCCTCGCGCGGCTTTCTAGCAGCCCCATGATCGAGAAAAATTACCAGCCCGCCGATATCGAAGCCCGTATGTCCGTCGTGTGGGAGGACAGCCTTGCCTTCAAGGCCGGCCGTCCCGACCGCCGCGACGCGGCGCCCTTTACCATCGTGATCCCGCCGCCGAACGTGACGGGCTCGCTGCATATGGGCCATGCCCTCAACAACACGCTCCAGGATATCCTGTGCCGCTTCGAGCGGATGCGCGGCCGCGACGTGCTGTGGCAGCCCGGCACCGACCATGCCGGCATCGCCACCCAGATGGTGGTCGAGCGACAGCTGATGGAGCGCCAGCAGCCCGGCCGCCGCGAGATGGGCCGCGAGAAGTTTCTGGAGCGGGTCTGGCAGTGGAAGGCCGAGAGCGGCGACACCATCATCAACCAGCTCAAGCGGCTCGGCGCCTCCTGCGACTGGTCGCGCGAGCGCTTCACCATGGACGAGGGTCTGTCCAAGGCCGTCGTCAAGGTGTTCGTCGAGCTGCACCGTGATGGCCTGATCTACAAGGACAAGCGGCTGGTGAACTGGGACACCAAGCTGCTGACCGCGATCTCCGATCTCGAAGTGCAGCAGACCGAGGTCAAGGGCAGCCTCTGGTACCTGCGCTATCCCATCGAGGGCAAGACGTTCAGCCCCGAGGATCCCTCGAGCTTCATCGTCGTCGCCACCACACGGCCCGAGACCATGCTCGGCGATACCGGCGTGGCCGTGCATCCCGACGACGAACGCTATCAGAAGCTGGTCGGCAAGAACGTGATCCTGCCGCTGGTTGGCCGCAAGATCCGGATCGTCGCCGACGAATATTCCGATCCGGACAAGGGCTCGGGCGCGGTGAAGGTGACGCCGGCGCATGACTTCAATGATTTCGAGGTCGGCAATCGCCACGGCCTGGGCCGGATCAGCGTCATCGACAAGGAAGGTTGTCTCGATCTCCTCGACAACGAGGATTATCTGCGCGACCTGCCCGAAGGCGCCTCGCAGTTCGCCGAGGAGTTTCACAAGGTCGACCGCTTCGCTGCGCGCAAGCGCATCGTCGAGCGGCTGGAATCGTTCGGCTTCGTCGAGCGGATCGAGCCGCACACCCACATGGTGCCGCATGGCGATCGCTCCGGCACGGTGATCGAGCCGTACCTGACCGACCAATGGTACGTCGACGCCAAGACGCTGGCCAAGCCGGCGATCGCAGCGGTTCGTTCGGGCGAAACCAGCTTCGTGCCGAAGAACTGGGAAAAGACCTATTTCGAATGGATGGAGAACATCCAGCCCTGGTGCATCTCGCGCCAGCTCTGGTGGGGGCACCAGATCCCGGCCTGGTACGGCCCGGATGGCAAGGTGTTCGTCGCCGAGACCGAGGAGGAGGCGATCAGCCACGCGCTCGGCTATTACGTCGAGCAGGAGGTCATCTCGCCGGAGCAGGGGCGCGAGATGGCGCTCGACCGCAACAAGCGCGAAGGCTTCATCACGCGTGATGAAGACGTGCTCGACACCTGGTTCTCCTCAGCGCTGTGGCCATTCTCGACGCTCGGCTGGCCCGAAGACGCGCCGGAGGTGAAGCGCTACTACCCGACCAATGCGCTGGTGACCGGCTTCGACATCATCTTCTTCTGGGTCGCCCGGATGATGATGATGGGACTGCACTTCATGAAGGAAGTGCCGTTCTCGACGATCTACATTCACGCTCTCGTCCGCGACGAGAAGGGCGCCAAGATGTCGAAGTCGAAGGGCAACGTCATCGATCCGCTCCACCTGATCGACGAATACGGCGCCGACGCGCTGCGCTTCACGCTGGCTGCGATGGCCGCTCAGGGGCGCGACATCAAGCTCGCCACCAGCCGTGTCGAGGGCTACCGCAATTTCGCGACCAAGCTCTGGAACGCATCCCGCTTTGCGGAGATGAACCACTGCGCCGTGCCCGACGGTTTCGAGCCGGCGAAGGTGAAGGAGACCCTGAACCGCTGGATCGCGCACGAGAGTGCGCACACCACGCGCGAGGTGACCGAGGCGATCGAAGCCTACCGCTTCAACGATGCCGCAGGCGCGATCTATCGCTTCGTGTGGAACGTTTATTGCGACTGGTATGTCGAGCTCGCAAAGCCTGTGCTGCTCGGTCCGGATGGCCCCGCCAAGGACGAAACCCGCGCCATGGTCGCCTGGGCGCGCGACGAGATCCTGAAGTTGCTGCACCCCTTCATGCCCTTCATCACCGAAGAGCTGTGGGAGGTGACGGCCAAGCGCGAGGGCCTGCTCGCACTGGCATCATGGCCGCTGAAGCCGGCCGACCCGACGCCGGAGCAGCTCGCAATGCTGGCCGCGGCGGCCGGGCCAACCGATCCGCTGATCTCGCCGGCCTTGATCATGCCGATCTTCGACCATGCCGATTTCACCGATCCAAAGGCGGAAGCCGAGATCGGCTGGGTCATCGACCTCATCACCCAGATCCGCTCGGTGCGCGCCGAGATGAACATCCCGCCGGCAACGCTGACGGCGCTGGTGCTCGCAGGCGCTTCGGCCGAGACCAGGGAACGCGCACCGCGCTGGACCGACGTCATCAAGCGTATGGCCCGGCTGTCCGACATCTCCTTCGCCGACCGCGCACCTGACGGCGCGGTCCAGCTCCTCGTGCGCGGCGAGGTCGCCTCACTGCCGCTCAAGGGCGTGATCGACGTCGCCGCCGAGCGCACCCGCCTCGACAAGGAGATCGCGAAAGCCGACGCCGACATCAAGCGCGCCGAGTCCAAGCTGGCGAACGAGAAATTCGTCGCCAATGCGGCCGAGGAGGTCGTCGAGGAGGAGCGCGAAAAGCGCGAGGCGGCGCTGGCGCGCAAGGCCAAGCTCCTCGAGGCGCTGGAGCGGCTGAAGCAGGCGTCGTGACTTTGCTGTCATTCCGGGGCGATGCGCAGCATCGAACTCCGGTGCGCAATTGCGCACCCGAGGTTCTCGGGGTTCCGGGTTTGCGTCTTCGATGCGCCCCGGAACGACAATCACTTCGGAAACGGCTTGCTTAGGAATTTCGAACCCCTGACGCCATAGCGCCAGGGTAACTCGACGGCCTTGGTGATACCGATCCGGATGCCTGCTGCGACTTCGACGTCCGCCGTCCGCGCATGCAGTGCAATCGGTGGCCGGTCCAGCGGCAGGGCGTTGTGCGCGATGGTGATGCCGAGCGCTTCGGTCAGCTTGCCCGGTCCTGAGCACAGTGCGTGCAGGTCCTGGAGATGGCGGCGCCGGCGCATCGCGGCGATGCCGTGCGTTGGCTCCAGCGCGCGGATCAGTACGGCGCTGGCAGAGCCTTCCTTCTCGCAGACGAAGTTCACGCACCAGTGGATGCCGTAAGAGCGGTAGACATAGGCAAAGCCAGGCGGGCCGAACATCACCTGGTTCCGCGGCGTCGCACCGTTAAAGGAGTGCGCTGCAGGCTCGGTATGATGATAGGCCTCGACCTCGACAATGATGCCGCCGACGCCGTCGACCAGCATGGTCGCTCCGATCAGGTCGGGCGCGACCTCATGGACGCTGCGCCCGAAAAAGGCACGCTTCAGCGGCTTGCCAAGCCGCGGGGTAGAGGTCTTCGAGTTTGGAGCCATTCGAGGTGAGAATCGCCAGAGAACAGAGCAAGATATTGCCCATATCTGCCATGTTCCATGAAGCGGCGCGAGCCGGGTTGCGATGCGTGGCGAGACCGACTAGGTAAGACCTGAACAGACCGGACACCCCATGGTCGTTATTGTCGATACCATCTCGAACCCGCTGCGCCCGCGTCACCCTGAAAAGGTGAATCGCCCCGATTCGGCTTCACCGCCGAAGCCGAACTGGATCCGCGTACGCGCGCCCAACACCCGCGGCTATGCCGATACCCGCAACATCGTGCGCGCCAATGGCCTGCACACGGTGTGCGAGGAGGCCGGTTGCCCGAACATCGGCGAGTGCTGGGACAAGAAGCACGCGACCTTCATGATCATGGGTGACACCTGCACCCGGGCCTGCGCCTTCTGCAACGTCAAGACCGGCCTGCCAAACGCGCTGGATGCGGCCGAGCCTGAGCATGTGGCCGAGGCCACGGCCAAGCTGGGTCTCGCCCACGTCGTGGTCACCTCGGTCGACCGCGACGATCTTGCTGATGGCGGCGCCGAGCATTTTGCCCAGACCATCCGAGCCATCCGCGCGGCCTGTCCGTCGACGACGATCGAGATCCTGACGCCCGACTTCCTGCGCAAGGACGGCGCGCTCGAGGTTGTCGCCGCGGCCAAGCCCGACGTCTTCAATCATAATCTGGAAACTGTGCCCTCGCGCTACCTCACGGTTCGACCCGGCGCGCGCTACTTCCATTCGATCCGGCTGTTGCAGCGGGTCAAGGAGATCGACCCCACGATCTTCACCAAGTCCGGCATCATGGTTGGCCTCGGCGAGGAGCGCCACGAGGTGCAGCAGGTGATGGACGATCTGCGCTCGGCCGACGTCGACTTCCTGACCATCGGGCAATATCTCCAGCCGACCCGCAAGCACCATGCGGTGATGCGCTATGTGCCGCCGGACGAGTTCTCATCCTACGAGAAGGTTGCCTACACCAAGGGGTTCCTGATGGTGTCGGCGAGCCCGCTCACCCGTTCGTCGCATCACGCGGGCGAGGATTTCGCAAGACTGAAGGCAGCGCGGGCCGCTCAGGCCCGCTGACATCCAATGCATCGAGTTTCGAGCAAGCACCGCGTCAACCACAGCGCGTCCGAAATGTTTAATCTGGTCGCCGATGTCGAGCGCTACCCGGAATTCGTGCCGCTGTGCAGCGCGCTGAAGGTGCGCCAGCGCATGGCGAAGCCCGACGGCACCGAGGTGCTGGTCGCCGACATGACGGTGTCGTTCAAGCTGGTCAAGGAATCCTTCACCAGTCGCGTCACGCTCGACCGCGCCAACCTGAAAATCCTCGTCGAGTATCTGCAGGGGCCGTTCAGAAAGCTGGAAAATCGCTGGACGTTCGAGCCCAAGGATGAGCAGGGGGGGCGAGGGCGTCTGCGACGTCGGCTTCTTCCTCGCCTACGAGTTCAAGAGCCGGATGCTGGCGATGCTGATGGGCTCGATGTTCGACGCCGCGTTCGCGCGCTTTTCAGCCGCGTTCGAGAAGCGGGCGGATGCGATCTACGGCCGGCCGAAGCTGGCTTCGTCGTAGGTAGTTGCAGCTCTGGTCCCGGACGCGTAGCGTTGCTGCGCAGAGCCGGGACCCATTGCCTTAGACTCCGATAGATGGGCCCCGGCTCTGCAGCGCACCGCTGAAGGAGCGCTGCGCTGCGTCCGGGGCACGAGTTGCTTACTTCAATCCACCGCCTTGACGATATCCGGCGGCTGCGAGGCGTAATAGGCCGCCGCCTGCTCAATCTCCTGCGGCGTCATCGCGCGTGCGATATTGCGCATCTGCTGGCTGATGTCGTTGCGCCGTTCTCCGGACGCGAAGGCCTGGAGTTGCGCCTTCAAATAAGCCTCCGACTGTCCCTCCAGCCATGGGCTGCCGGTCTTGTTGTCGAGGCTGCCATGGCAGGAGCCGCAGGGCGCGATCCCGCGCATTGGCGCGCCGTAGATGACGATGCTGGGCTTGGGCAGTTGCGGCGTCGGATGATAGGCGGGAAGCCGCGGCAGAAAGGCGTAATAGTCGGAGAGATCGGCGATCTCCTGGTCCGTCAGGTTGACCGCGAATGGCGACATCACGGCATTGGTGCGCGCGCCGGAGCGGAAATCATGCAGCTCCTTGTAGATCACCGCCGCGTATTGGCCCGCAAGGTTGGGCGAATCCGCGCGGCTGAGGCCGGTCGGGCCGTGGCAGATCGCGCAGCGCTGCGCCAGCGTCGCGCCGCGGCCGATCGCCTCCTGGCTCGGACGCGACAGAGTGTGTGAGGTCAGCACGACCTCCGACAGGCGCTTGGCCTGCTCGGGGGCTGCGACGCCTGCCAAGCGCTGCGGCACACCGGCGGCGCTGCAGATCGCATCCCAGACATTTGCGAATTGGACCCAGGGCTGCGCGAAGGGCAGCACGATGAAGCCGACAATCGCCGTCACGATCAGGATCGCGGCGGTGATGCCGACGCCTCGCGTGAAATGGGGATTGCGGAAAGTGAAGAGGTCGCGCGCGCTCATCACTGCGCTCCCACATAGACGGCGGGCACCGACGTGCCCTCGGTGGTCGCCAAGGTGAGGATCGGATAGCCGTAATTGGTGATGGTGAGGGCGATCATCAGCGCCACCCACAGCGCGTGCGTGTTGAGTGCGACCGGAACCGTCGCCGATTGATGCACAGCAACCGCGAAGCGATAGCTGCCGGCCTCGGCCTGAGGCGCGCGCATGCCGCGGGCCAGAATGACCAGGAACAGGATGCCCGACGCCAGCAGGATGAAGCCGCCGATCGCGGAGAAGGTCACTGACAGCGCCTGCGGCGCGATCGCGGGATCGCCGAAGTCGAAATAGGCCATGCGGCGCGGCATGCCCAGAATCCCGACCCAGTGCCACGGGAAGGTGGTGACGATCATGCCGATGAACCACAGCCAGAGCTGGGTGCGGATCAGGCGGAGATCATTCAGCTCGCGGCCGGTCAGATGCGGCCACAGATCATAGGCGATCGCGAAATACATGATCACGATGGCGCCGCCGAAGATCAGGTGGAAGTGGCCGGTGATCCACTGCGTGTTGTGGATCGACGCGTCGAGCTGATAGCTCATGTTGATGAGTCCGCCGGCGCCGCCGAAGCCGAGCATGACGAAGGAGAACGCAAGCGCCAGCATCATCGGGTTGTCCCAGGGCAGCACCCTGATCCAGCCGAACATGCCGCGCCCACCGCGGAGGCGCGCAGCGATCTCGACGGATGCGCAGATCGTAAAGACGGTGAGAAACGTCGGCAGCGTGACCAGCGCCGTGAAGGCCGAATGGACGAACTTGAAGCCGGCACCGACCTGCGGGTCGGCGAAGGTGTGATGCATGCCGATCGGCATCGCCACCACCAGGAACAGGATGAACGCAATCCGCGCCATATTGTCGGAATAGACGCGGCCGCCGATCGCGCGTGGCACGATGGTGTAGTAGGCAATGTAGGTCGGCATCAGCCAGAAATAGACGATGGCGTGCAGCGTCCAGGAGAAGAACACGCGGGCAAGTCCCGCGTCGATGGTGGCCTTCAGCCCCGCCGCAACGGGAATGATCTGGAGCAACAGCTCGAGCGCGGCGCCGACCGCGGTCCATGCCCACAGATATGAGCCCGCGACATTGGCGAACATCGCCAGCGGCACCGGTGCGCCGGGATGGGCCTTTCGCCAGACGCGCAGATTGATCGACATCAGCGCGACCCAGATCCAGGAGCCGACCACGACCAGCACGACGCCGAGATAGTAGAAGAGGTTGCCGATCAGCGGCGGATAGAACGTGTAGAGCACCGAGGCGCGCCCCAGCGCGATCGGGATCACGGCCATGATGCTGCCGCCGACGATCAGCCAGAACCCGGCCCAGGCCCAGCGGACGCCGACCAGGCGCTGCTCCAGCGCGGACTCGCTGATGGCATAACCGAAGCCCATCGCGACCAGGGTCGGGAAGACATAGCCCATCACCGTGCCGTGCGCGGTCAGCGAGCGGTAATAGAGCTCGGGGTTGGAAAGCCAGGTGCCGATCGGGCTGCGAATGAACATCTGCCAGGCGCCGAGCGTGAGCGCGACGCCGAACACGGCGAATGCAAACCAGAAATGGGCGAGAATGAGCTTCCTATTCACCAACACAGCTCAGCCTCCCGCCTGCCTTCGCGCGGTTCGCGAAATCGGTCTTGTCGATCACCTTGACCTTGCCCCACATGCCCTCGTGGCCGAAGCTGCAAAACTCCTGGCAGGGCATCAGATAGTCGCCGGTCTTCGTAAAGCGCATGAGCTGCTCGGAGACGTAGCCCGGCACCAGCATGGTGTTGATGTTGGTGCCCTGGATCAGGATGCCGTGCACGACGTCGGCGCTGGTAGCGCGCATTGTGATCGGCGTGTCGGCCGGCACCACGATGCAGGCCGGCGTGAAAGAATATTGCTGGCCGATCGCGCGCACGGTCACGTTGCCATTGGCTTCCAGCACGCTGCCGAGATTGCTCTCGACGAACTCGCCGGACAGATGCAGGCGAGACGGGTCGGTGGTCTCCACGCGCGGCTGCGGCATGGTCGCGCGATGGATACCGGCGAACGCCGCCAGGACGGCCATCATCACGATGACGATGACGAAAATGGCGGCCCAGCGCCGTTCGACGCGGGCTGCAACGTCTGCGCTGTGATGGGTTTCCTCTGCGCTCATTGCAGCGACCCGCGCGGCAGGAAGACGAACAGATAGAACGCCAGCCACATCGCGACCACGCAGGCCGAGGCAATGCCCGCGAGCACGATCGCGCCGGATGGGCCACGTGCGACGACTTCGTCGACGGCCTGATCTGCGGCGGCTGGACTGGTCGGCGGATCGGAATTGAACATGGCGGATCTCAATTCAGCGGTGCAGAGCGCAGCTCGTTGGCCTCGCGCGCCGAGACCGGCGTGCCGCGATTGCCCCAGGCCGTGCGGATGTAGGAAACGACGGCGGCGACCTCGTTGTCGGACAGGAGTCCGGCGAACGGCGGCATGCCGTAGGGCATCGGATTGCCCTGGGTGCCCGGCGGATAGCCGCCATTGAGCACCATACGGATCGGATTGACGGCCGACTGCATCTCGATCGACTGGTTGTTGGCGAGCGGCGGCCAGTGCGGCGGCTTGCCTTCGCCCTGAAGGCCGTGACAGCTCGCGCAGTGCTTGTCGTAGACGGTCTTGCCGAGGCTGATCAGCAGGCTGCTTTCGGTGGTCGGCAGCGCCGAGCTTGCCGGCGGAGGCGGCGAGGGCTCCGAGATGCCCTTCAGGTAGACGGCCATCGCCCTGATGTCCTCGTCGCTCAGATATTGCAGGCTGTTGTGCACGACTTCGGCCATCGGGCCGTAGACGACGCCGCGCGCCGAAACGCCAGTCTGGAGCAGATCGGTGATGTCCTTGATGCTCCAGTCGCCGAGTCCCGCCTCGCGGCTCGAGGTGAGCGAGGGCGCGTACCAGTTCTGCATTGGAATCAGGCCGCCCTTGAAGGCGTCGGATTGTGAGGTGCCGCCGAGCGCGTTGATCGGCGAATGGCACATGCCGCAATGGCCGAGGCCCTCGACCAGATAGGCGCCGCGATTCCATTCCGCCGATTGCTTCGGATCCGGCTTGAACTCGCCCTCGCTGAAGAACAGCGTGCGCCAGCCGAGGATGAGCTGGCGGTTGTCATAGGGGAAGCGCAGCTCGTGCGGCCGGTTCCTCTGGTTCACCGGCGGGATCGATCGGAGATAGGCGAAGATCGCGTCGCTGTCGGCGCGCGTGACCTTCGTGTAGGACGCAAACGGCATGGCCGGATAGATCAACCCGCCGTCGGGAAAGCGGCCGCTATGCATGGTCTTGTAGAAGTCGTCGGCGCTCCACTTGCCGATCCCGGTTTCCGGGTCAGGCGTGATGTTGGAAGTGTAGAGCGTGCCGAATGGCGTCGGCATGGCGCGTCCGCCGGCGAACAGGCGGCCGTCCGGCGCGGTGTGGCAGGCGGTGCAGTCGCCGGCACGGGCGAGATATTCGCCGCGCGCGATGATGTCACTGGTTTTGTCCTGCGCCTGCGCGGCCGTGGTGAACGCGGCGAGTGCGAGGAGTGCGATCGACAGTTTCGAGCCCATCATCCGCCTCGTCAGTTGGGCTGGCTGCCGCAGCCGAAGGGCAGCGCGTAGGTGCCTTTCGGCACGGGCGCCGGGTTGGCGGGCGCCGCCCGCGTCGCGAGCCAGGCCGCAACGGCGGTGACGTCAGCCTCGGTCAAATGGCCCGCGACGACCTGCATGCAGTCGGGCGATTTCGCGGTGCGGGTACCGTAACGCCAGGCGCCGAGCTGGGCGCTGATGTAATTGGCGCGCAGGCCAAGCAGGCCGGGGATGCCGGGCTGCATACCCGTCAGTCCTGGGCCATGGCAGCTGACGCAGGCAGGAATGTTGCGCCCCGCATCGCCGCGGGTTGCAAGCAACTCGCCCTGCGCGAGGACTTCCTTGCTGACCTCGCTCGGCGCCGGCGGCGGCAGTGGCGGATGCTCGTTGGCAAAATACTCCGCCATTGCCTCCAGATACGGGTCAGGCAGAAACTCCAGCAGATAGTTCATCGGCGGATATTTGCGCCGGCCGCTGCGGAAGGCGAGGAGCTGGTTGTAGAGATAGCCGGCCGGCTTGCCGCCGAGTCGCGGGAAATAGACATCGCTGGTGCCTTCGCCCTTGTTGCCGTGACAGGGCGTGCAGGCTTCCACCCGCGCCGCCATCGTATCCGGCGGCTGGTTGGCCGTTTGTGCGGCTGCACTATCAAAGGCGGCCAAGGCGGCAATGACGATTGCCAGAGCAGTGTAGCGAGCGAACACGCCGTCGCCCTCCAGAAAGCAGGACCGGGTTGATTCCAGGCCACAACGTAGTCCGCTATTATTGCGCCAATATAGTTGCGCGCAAGCTCGGAACCGAACGATGACGCTTGGTCGCCCTTTTGCAACGCAATGATGATGATCGATTTCGACAAAATTTGCGTGCTTTTTCAAAAGAGAAGACCTGTAATGCAAGCTCTCGTAGCCCGGATGGCGCGCAACGAAGGGATCGTTTCGCGTCGCGGTGAGTTCTCAACCGATTGTCCGGGTGGAAGCCGCCATGACCATCAATTTCGATACGCTGAAAGCTTCGCTCGTCCTGTATGGGCTGAATGCGGTCTACGCGATCCTGCTGCTCGCGATCGGCTGGTACTGGCCGGCACAATGCAGCGCTTCGTCACCCGCATGCTGAACGTCGGGCACCGGGTCGATCCCCTCGTGACGTTGTTCGTTGCCAGCGTCGCGCGCTACGGCGTGCTGGCGATCGTCGGCATCGCCGCGCTTCAGCTCTTCGGCATCCAGACCGCGAGTCTGGTCGCCGTGCTGGGCGCGACATCACTCGCCATTGGTCTTGCCTTGCAGGGCACGCTCTCCAATCTCGCTGCCGGCGTGATGCTGCTGTTGTTTCGGCCCTTCCACATCGGCGATGACGTCGAGGTCGGCGGCAAGACCGGAAAGGTGCGATCACTGTCGCTGTTCATGACCGAGCTCGTCGCGGCCGACAATACGCAGATCCTGCTTCCGAACGGGCAAGTGTGGGGCGCGGCCATCATCAATCACAACGCCTATCCTGGCACAGGCGAGGTCAAGGTGATGTTTCCCGTCAGGGCCGGTTCGGCCAATGCGCTGGCCGACCAGATCCTGAAGGAGTTGCGCGAGGATCCGCGCATCGACGAGCGGACCGCGCCGTCGGTCAATGTGTCGAAGGTGATCGCCGCCGATCCCGCCGCGCCGCTCGTGGAATTGACCGTCAGCGCAAAGGTGAAGCCATCCGATGCCGATGCCGTCAAACAGCGGGTGCTCGACCATGCGAGCGCGCTGCTCGCGGCGGCGTAAGGACCTCTAGGTGGTGTGGACTCTAAGGATTCCCATTTAAGTGCAAATCAGATTCAAGGCTTCTTTTGGGGAGGTCGCCTTGGGTGTGATGGATCGTTTGGTTTTGAGCGACGCGGCCTGGG
>NZ_LGHM01000143.1 GCF_001908185.1 Bradyrhizobium sp. AS23.2 | reverse complement strand
ATCAGGCGACGGCCACAGCGCCGATCCCGTACAGAAGCAGGTTCCCGGCGAGTGGATGACGCAAAAAGGGATTGACTAACTCAGGCCCGTTACAGAAGCCCGGATGGAGCGCAGCGCAATCCGGGGCCTTGCGCGCCACGGCAAGACTGTCCCGGATTACGCTTCGCTCCATCCGGGCTACGAGATCTACTTCCCAAACTCTTCCCGCATCTTGGCCTGGATCTTGGCCATGCCGCCGATCCAGCGGTCGTAGTTCTCGGTCTTCTTGCGCATGTAGCCGAGCACCTGGGGGTGCGGCAGGATCAGGAACGTCTCCTGCTCGAGGCCGGCAAGAACGTCTTTCGCGACCTGCTCGGGCGTGAGGTCGCCGTCGACGGATTGCGGCCCCTTCGGGATCGAGCGCAGCATGTTGGTGTCGACACCCTGCGGACAGAGGATCGAGACCTTGATGTTGTGGGCCTTGTGCGAGATCGCGAGGTTTTCGGCAAAGCCCACCGCGGCATGCTTGGTCGTGGAATAAGCGGGGCTGCCGACTTGCGACAGCAAGCCCGCGGCCGAGATCGTATTGAGGAAATACCCGCCGCCGCGCGCCTTCATGCGTGGCACGAGATGCCGCGCCGCATAGACGTGGGCCATGACGTGGATCGCCCAGCTCCGCTGCCAGGGCTCGTCCGACGCCCCGCCGGCATTGACCGACATGGGATCGAAGCCGCCACCGATGCCGGCATTGGAACAGAACAGGTCGATCGGGCCGAACTGCCGCTCGGTCTCCTCGATGACGTGCGCGATCTCCTTTTCCTGCGCGACGTCGCATCTGAAGGCGGCGCCATCAACCATGGCGGCGACCGCCCTTGCATTGGCAGCATCCATGTCCGCGACGACGACCTTGGCCGCGCCGGCCTTGTGAAAGGCATCGCATAGCGCCTTGCCGATGCCGTTTGCGCCGCCCGTGACGACCACGACCTTGCCGGTCACCTGCATGCGACGTCTCCTCTTTATCTTATACCGGGTATTGGTCTTGCTCAGCTCAACACGAGGTCGAGCACCGCGGTATAATGGCACGCCGCGCCGGCCAAGACAAAGCCGTGCCAGATCGCATTCTGGAAACGCAGGCGCCGCCAGGCATGAAAGATCACGCCAAAGCTGTAGAGCAGGCCGCCCGCAAGCACGAGACCCAGTGTCAGAGCGGGCAGCGCCTTGACCACGGAGTCGTAGAGCATGACACCGCTCCAGCCCATCGCGAGGTAGATGCCGACCGAAACGCGGTCGAACCGGCCGGGACAGCAGAGCTTCAGCACGATGCCGAGGATCGCGACGCACCAGACGCCGACAAGCAGCACCAGTGCGAACACGCTGTCCTTCACCTCCAGGATGAACGGCGTGTAGGTCGCCGCGATCAGCAGGTAGATCGCCGAATGGTCAAGCCGGCGCAGCAGCCATTTGGCCCGCGAGACCGGCCAGAGATTATAGGTCGCCGACAGCACCAGCATCGAGAGCAGGCCCGCGACATAGATCGAGACGCCGACGATGTCGGTCGCAGTCGCATAGACCGCCGTCAGCACCACCAGAACCGTCGCGGCGATGATACCGCAGAGCACGCCGATCGCGTGGACGACGCAATCGGCGATCAGCTCGGCGCGGTCGTAGTCCCAGCCGATCACGTCGGCTGCGGCGTGGACGGAGGTGGACGCAAGCTGTTTCAGTCGGAAGACGGTCATGGCAATCCGGAGGCGATGCACTCTCGTATGGGTCTTTCGCGATCGGCGCGACGTTCAAGCGGCTGATTCACCGAGAAACGCGGTGGAAGTATGAAGCTTGATTTTCGTCAGGTAGTTGCCACTTTTGTGATTAGTCCATTTTGCGTATCCCCTGCCCGAGCCCCCTCACGTTCATATGGCATTCAGTTTCCAGGATATGGTCGAGGAGGCGCGCCTGTCGGCCCGGGCGCTGATCGACTATGGCGAGCACTTCTTCAACCCGACGGTACGATTAGGGGTCACAGGCCTGTCGCGGGCCGGCAAGACGGTGTTCATCACGGCGTTGATCCACGGGCTGACGCGCGGCGGCCGGTTTCCGGTGTTCGAGGCCTATGCTTCGGGCCGGATCGCGCGGGCGCATCTGGCGCCGCAGCCGGACGACGCCGTGCCGCGCTTTGCCTATGAGAACCATCTGCGTGCGCTGGTCGAGGAGCGGCGCTGGCCGAATTCGACCGTGGACATCAGCGAGCTGCGCCTCGTCATCGACTATCAGCGCCAGAACGGCGCCGACCGCACCCTGACGCTCGACATCGTCGATTATCCCGGCGAATGGCTGCTCGACCTGCCGCTGCTCCAGAAGAGCTACGAGCAATGGTCCGCCGAAAGCCTGGCACTCTCGCGCGAGGCACCGCGCGCGCATCTTGCGGCTGACTGGCACGCGCATCTCGCAGCGCTCAAGCCCGAGGCACGCGAGGACGAGCAGGTGACGCTCACGGCGGCAAAGCTCTTCACCGCCTATTTGCGCGCCTGCCGCGACGAGCGCTTTGCAATGAGCCTCTTGCCGCCCGGCCGCTTCCTGATGCCCGGCAATCTCGCCGACACGCCGGCGCTGACCTTTGCGCCGCTCGACGTGCCCGCAGACGGGCAGGCGCCGGACGGCTCGCTATGGGCGATGATGGTTCGCCGCTATGAGGCCTACAAGGACGTCGTGGTGCGGCCATTCTTCCGCGACCATTTTGCCCGGCTCGACCGCCAAATTGTGCTGGCGGATGCGCTTGCCGCGTTCAACTCGGGACCCGAAGCGCTGCACGATCTCGAAGCCGCGCTCGCCGGCATCCTCGATTGCTTCCGCATCGGCCGCAGCACCTTCCTCTCCAGCCTGTTCCGCCCGCGCATCGACCGCATCCTGTTCGCGGCGACCAAAGCGGACCATCTGCATCATTCCAGCCACGATCGGCTCGAGGCCGTGCTGCGCCGCGCGGTCGCCCGCGCCGCGGCCCGCGCGGAAGATACCGGCGCGGAGATCGATGTGGTGGCGCTCGCCGCCGTCCGCGCCACGCGCGAAGCGCAGGTCGCGCATGGCCGCGACAAATTGCCGTCGATCCTGGGAACGCCCACCGCGGGCGAAAGCGCCGGCGGCGAGTTCTTCGACGGCAACATCGAGGTCGCGACCTTTCCGGGCGACCTGCCGCTGGATCCCGAGTCGCTGTTCAACGGCGCCGATGCGTTTCGCGGACTGTCGACCGCGGCGGCCGGGAAGAGCGATTTCCGCTTCCTGCGCTTCCGCCCGCCAAAGCTCGAGCGCGAGGGCACTGAAGAGCCCGCGCTGCCTCACATCCGCCTCGACCGTGCGTTGCAGTTCCTGATCGGAGACAAGCTGCTATGAACGACCGATCCCAGCATCGGCGCCCGGCGACGTTCCGGCTCGACGATCCCGGCGTCGTCGTCACGGAAGCCGACGAGACGAGCCGGCTCGGCCGCGCCACCATCCAGATCACGCCCGAGCCTGATCCGCTGACGCTGCCGGTGCCGATTGAACCGGCCCTCCCGGCACGGCGCCGCTTTCCCTGGGGCACGCTGTTCTGGTCGGGCGTCGCCGGGCTGACGCTGCTCGGCGTCGGGCTCGGCGTCGTCCATCTGATCGAGGATCTCTTCGCGCACAGCGAAAGCCTCGGCTTCGTTGGCCTCGCCCTCGCCTTCGTCACCGCACTTGCGCTCGCCGTGGTGATCGGGCGCGAGGCGTTCGGGCTGGCGCGCCTTGCGACGATCGAGAAGCTGCATCAGCGCGCAGCCGCCGTCCTTGCCAGCGACGACCGCAAGGAGAGCCGTGTCATCGTGCAGGACCTGCTCAAGATCGCGCACCAGAACCCACAGCTCGCGCGCGCCCGCGCCACGCTCGAAAGCCATGCCGGCGAGATCATCGACGGCGCCGACATGATCCGGCTCGCCGAGCGCGAATTGATGTCGCCGCTGGATGCGGAGGCCCGGCGGCTGGTGTCGTCGGCCGCGCAACGCGTCTCGATCGTGACGGCGGTCTCGCCGCGCGCGCTGATCGACGTGATGTTCGTGTTCGTCGCCTCGCTCCGCCTGATCCGCCAGCTCGCGCATCTCTACGGCGGCCGCCCCGGCGCGCTCGGCATGATCCGCCTGCTCCGTCACGTCATCGCCCATCTCGCCATCACCGGCGGCATGGCCGCGAGCGATAGCCTCGTGCAGCAGATGCTCGGCCATGGCATCGCGGCCAAGCTGTCGCAACGGCTGGGAGAAGGCATGCTCAACGGACTGCTGACGGCGCGGCTGGGCCTGGCCGCGATCGACGTGACGAGGCCGCTGCCGTTTGCGGCGCTACCGCAGCCGAAGCTGACAGACCTGGCGATGGATCTGCTGCGGAAGAAGGACGACGAGGAGTAGTGCTCTTCTCACGCCGCGCTGCCCCTTCACCCTCTCCCCTTGTGGGAGAGGGTGGCTCGCCGCGAAGCGGCGAGACCGGTGAGGGGTGTGTCTCCACGAGTCCAATGCTTATTTGAGTTTGCGGAGACAGACCCCTCATCCGGCGCTTCGCGCCACCTTCTCCCACGAAGGGAGAAGGAAGAAACTTGCCTAGCTAGGCGAGCACACGCCTCTCGAATTTCCCCGCCAGCACGCGCCACTGAAACAGCGGCGAGTCCTTCGGCGGCGAGAGCTCTGGCGTCCAGCCGGTGAGCTTGTCCAGCGCGTAGGTGTCGATCACGAGGCCGCGCCAGCGTCGTTCGACTTGGCCGAGTGGCTCGCGCTTGGCGGGGATATTGTCCCACAGCGTTGACCGATTGTCCGGCTCACGCCCGACATAGATGCCGGCGTGTCCCTTGATCCGGTCCATGCCGGGATCGCGAAAATCCTGGAAGCGGCCGCGCTCGTTGATCTCGATCACAGGCACGCGGCCTCTGAACAGCCAGCGCATCATGGCGTAGGTGCGATAGTCGTTGGTCGCGATCCAGGTCGCGCCGGTCTCGTCCAGCGCAGCCTGCGCGCGCGCCGCGACCTGCTCGTAGCCGGCCTCCGCGCCGATCGGATCGATCTTGCCGAGCAAATTCCAGGGCGCGGCGACATAATAGAAAAACACGATGACGACAAACGCGATGCCTGAGACGACTGCCGTCCTGGCCCAGAACAGCGACGACTCGATCATCCGAGCCGACCAGCCTTCACGCGACAGCATCGCGAGGTTAATGGCTGCGGCGGCAAAGCCAACCGGCCACATGAACATCGGCCAGGTATCGCCGACCCTGAGCGTCATCGATTTCGCGAGAAAATATAAGAACGGCACCAGCACCGCAGTCGACAACAGGATCGCGACCGGCTCGCGCTTGCGATAGCCGCGCCATGCCGTCATCATGAGTCCTGACAACACCACCGGCAACATGACGAAGCCGACAAGGCCGAATTGCAGGCCGATGTAATCGCCGATGGTGCGGAGCGAGATTCCGTAATTGGCGGTGGCACGCACGCCCTGGAACCGGAACGAGGCCCAGTCGTGTTGCGCGTTCCAGATCAGGACCGGCGAGAACACCGCGATCGCGATCAGCACGGCGAGATAAGGATAAGGGCTGCGCAACCAGCGCCAGCGCCAATTCGGCACCAGCAGAAAGGCGGCCACCGCCGGTGCAAACATGATCGCGGTGAATTTCGACAGCATCGACAGGCCGGCGAACAAGCCGGCAGCGAGCCACCAGCGTCCATCGCCGCTCTGCGCAAGCCTCACCAGCGACCACATCATCGCCACCGCAAACGGGATCATGGCAACGTCAGGCGCGACCTTGGCCATCAGCAGGCCGTAGTAGAGCGCGGCTTCCGGCATCAGCACCGCGAACATGACGGCGCGGGCATCATGGGTGAGGCGGCGGACGATGTCGGCGAGCAGGAGCTGCGTGACCAGCATCGCGACGATGCCGCCGAAGCGGACGCCGAGCGTGGTGTCGCCGAAGATCGCGGTGCCGAAGCGGATCAGCCACGCGATCCCCGGAGGATGATCGAGGAAGCTCAGCGCCCCCTCCTTTGACCAGGTCCAGTAATAGGCCTCGTCGGTCCGCAGCTCGATCGCGGAGGCGTAAACGATGCGCAGCACCGTCATCGCGGCGATGACGAGCACGGCGATGACGAGGGGCCGGCGCGCGGCGCCGGAGGGCACGGTGATGTCGGGAGCTGTCGTCACGGCCGCGCTTTTCCCCAACTTGGGAGGGTGAGTCAATGCGGGGGACGGTGCCGCAAATGCCGGTGTCTTCCCGGGCAAGCGAAGCGCGACCCCGGACCCATAACCCAAGGGAGTGGTTTTGGCATAGGCTGGTCACCACGAATCTTCGCCAAACTCGATCCTGTGGTTATGGGTCCCGGATCGGCGCGCGCTCAGGGCGCGCTTGTCCGGGACGACAGCGGATTGCGTGGCGGCTTGCCGCGCATGTGATCGGAGAAGCTGTCCGCCCCCGGAATTAAACGCTACGCTGGCTGATCTCCTTCTTGAACTGAGACGACCGAATCATGGCCATCGCTTCTGCACGATTATCCGAACTCATCCGCGGCATCAGCCTGCGGCAGGTGCGGCTGGTCTGCGGCGTCATCCTGTTTTCCTATGTGGTCAGCCATTTCCTCAACCATGCGCTCGGCAACATCTCGGTCGATGCCATGCAGGCCGGGATCTATTACCACATGGCCTTCTGGCAGTTCCTGCCGGTCGCGATCGTGTTCTACACGGCGGCGCTGACGCATATGGCGCTCGGCGTCTACGCGCTGTACCAGCGCCGACAGTTCCGCTGGAAGGCGGTCGAGCCGCTGCAGCTCGTGCTCGGCCTGAGTATCCCCGCCCTCGTCATGGCGCATGTCATCGGTGTACGCCTCGGCCAGACGCTCTTTGGGCACCAGAAGCTCTATCCCCAGGAGCTCTATGTATTCTTCGTCGGTTCGCCCAATCGGCTCTGGACCATGACGACCCTGCTCGTGATCGCCTGGGTGCATGGCTGCATCGGGATCTATTTCTGGCTCCGGCTCAGATCGTTCTTCACGCGCGCCGCGCCCTATCTGCTCGCCGCCGCCGTGCTGATCCCGACATTGGCGCTGCTCGGCATCTACCAGGGCGGCCGCAGCGTCGCGGCGGACGCTGACGACGGCGAGTGGCGAACGCACCATCTCGCCCGACAGTTCGGCACCGCGGCCGAAGGCGATACGCTCGAGCGCATCACCGGCGACCTCACCATCGGTTATTTCGGACTGCTCGGGCTGGCGCTGCTGGCGCGCGGCGTGCGCGCCTTGCGCGAACGGCGTGGCGGCATGATCGCGCTGTCCTACGGCAACGGCAAGACGGTGCGCGTACCCAAGGGCCTGTCCGTGCTGGAAGCGAGCCTGCGCCACAATGTGCCGCATGCCAGCGTGTGCGGCGGCCGTGCCCGCTGCTCGACCTGCCGCATCCGCATCATCGGCGATCACGGCGATCTGCCCGAACCGTCCCAGCGCGAAGCCTTCGTGCTGTCCCGCGTCGGCACCACCGATCCATCGATTCGTTTGGCCTGCCAGTTGCGGCCCACGTCCGACCTCTCTTTCTTCCAGTTGTTCACGCCGCACACGCTGACTGGAAATGCGCAGGCCTCGACGCCGGCCCGGATCGGCCAGGAGCGCTATCTCGTCAGCCTGTTCGTGGACATGCGCGGCTCGACGCAGCTCGCCGAAAAACGGCTGCCATTCGACACCGTCTTCATCGTCAACCGCTTCCTTGGCGCAGTGTCGCAGGCCGTGATCGAGCACGGCGGCCAACCCAATCAGTTCGTCGGCGACGGCATGCTGGCGCTGTTCGGGCTCACCGCCGATCCGCAGACCGCCTGTCGGCAGGCGCTGAAGGCCGCCGCGAGTATCGCCACGCATATCGACGAGCTCAACGAGCTCCTGAGCCACGATTTGCGCCAGCCGATCCGCTTCGGCATCGGCATTCACGGCGGCGAAGTCATCATCGGCGACATCGGCTATCGCGATCATGTCGTCTTCACGGCGCTCGGTGACGCCGTCAACGTCGCCGCCCGCCTCCAGGACATGACCAAGACGCTGGCCTGCGAGGCGATCGTCTCGGAGGAAGTCCGCCGCACCGCGGGCCTTGCCGACGGCGCGCTGCCACAGCAGGAGGTCGCGATCCGCGGCCGCGACGAGCCGATGGCCGTACGCATCGTCGCGGACACGAGGCAATTGTCCGCCCTCGTCGCGGGCAGTGAGCGCGTCGCGGCCTGATGTTTCACCTCTCCCCGCTTGCGGACCGCTTGCGGGGAGAGGTCGGAATTCGCGCGTAGCGCGGATTCCGGGTGAGGGGACTCTCAACGAATCTAACTCTCACCGTCCTCGCGGAGACTCCCCCTCACCCCAACCCTCTCAGCGCGAGCGAAGCTCGTCGCGCCCCGCATCCGCCTTCGCCAAGGCTTCGGCGGACAAGAGCGGGGCGAGGGAGCGCACCGTCCGCCACGGCTACAACTCGACTCCATCTCATCGCGGCGTAACACCGGCTTGCTGCAACGCAGCGGCATGGGCCTGCTGCGAAAGCACGAATTGACTTCATCGGGGTCGTTGCGACAGATGGGCGCGGGATCGCGGTGATGACCGCTATCCAACGAAACGCTCCGGGAGGAGACCAAATGTTCGATCGACGCGACCTGCTCAAAGGAGCGGGCCTTGCTGCAATTGCGACCGCACTGAACTCAACGAAAGCGCTGGCACTCGACACCGTCACCCTGCCCTTCGCCAACGGCGAACGGCCGCTGGTGAAATACCCGCAGAAGCGGCCGATGATCGGCCTGACCAGCCGGCCACCGCAGCTCGAGACGCCGTTCGCAGTATTCAACGATGGGCCGATCACGCCGAACAATGCGTTCTTCGTGCGCTATCACCTCGCGGACCTGCCCTACAATCTCGACCCCGACAAGTTCACGCTGGAGGTCAAGGGCAAGGTCGACAAGCCGCTCAAACTCTCGCTCAAGGACATCAAGAAGATGAAGGCGACGGAGATCGTCGCCGTCAACCAGTGCTCCGGCAACAGCCGCGGCTTCTTCGAGCCGCGCGTCGCCGGCGGCCAACTCGCCAACGGCGCGATGGGCAATGCGCGCTGGCGCGGCGTGCCGCTGAAGGCGGTGCTGGAGATGGCTGGCGTGCAGGCCGGCGCCAAGCAGGTCACATTTAACGGCATGGACGGTCCCGTCAGCGACAAGACACCTGATTTCGTCAAGGCGCTCGACCTCGATCATGCCACCGACGGCGAGGTGATGCTGGCCTATGGCATGAACGGCGAGGACCTGCCGTTCCTCAACGGCTTTCCGCTGCGCCTGATCGTGCCCGGCTATTACGGCACCTACTGGGTCAAGCACCTCAACGAGATCACCGTCATCGACAATGTCTATGACGGCTTCTGGATGAAGTCGGCCTACCGCATTCCGGACACGCCGAACAATGCGGTCGAGCCAGGCACCGCACCGAAGGCGACGATCCCGATCAACCGCTTCACTATCCGCTCCTTCATCACGAGCGTCCCCGACGGCGCCAAGCTGAAGGCGGGACGCGCGACGCTGCGCGGCATCGCCTTCGACGGCGGCAAGGGCATCAAGGAGGTCGAGGTCTCCACCGACGGCGGCAAGACCTGGACGAGCGCCAAGCTCGGCAAGGATCTCGGCAAATACTCCTTCCGCGAATGGAAGCTGCCGGTGAAGCTCGCGGCGGGCTCCTACGACCTCAAGGTCCGCGCCACCGGCAACGGCGGCGAAACCCAGCCGGATACGCCGCGCTGGAATCCGGCGGGTTATTTGCGCAACGTCGTCGAAACTGTTCGCGTCAGCGTGGCCTAAAGGAGAATGATCATGCAGCGCACCGTTCTCCTCGCGATCGCACTTGCCGCCGGCTTCGGCTCAGTGACCGCAGCGCCCGTCAACTACCAGCTCCCGAACGAGGTCGCCGCCTTCAAGCCCGGTCCCAATCTCGAGGTCGTGCAGGGCAATTGCAGCGCCTGCCATTCGGCCGATTACATCAAGACGCAGCCGCCGATGAAGGACAAGAAGGGCTTCTGGCAAGCCGAGGTGACCAAGATGATCAAGGTCTACGGCGCACCGATTGACGATGCCGATGTCGGCAAGATCGTCGATTATCTGGCCGCGACTTATTGACGGACGGCGCGCGGCGTGCGGGCCGGTTGACCGCGAAACGGGCAAAACCGGCAAAAACGCCGCGAAGTTGAGCGGAATTCGGCGAAAAGCCGACGTGGTTTGAGCTACCAAGCCCGCCGCATTCCGCGTATCCTGTTAGGACCGAACCGGCCGGTGGCGGGGACTGGCGGTTCGAGATCTCGGAGGAAGACCCGCGGAGAAGTCGTGATGGCTAAAGGTACGGTCAAGTGGTTCAACCCGACGAAGGGTTATGGATTTATCCAGCCTGCGTCGGGCGGGAAGGATGTGTTCGTGCATATCTCGGCAGTGCAGAAAGCCGGCCTGTCCACCCTCAACGAGGGACAGACGGTGGAATACGAAGAGATCGCAAACCGGGGCAAGACCTCCGCAGAGAACCTCAAAGTATAAGCCCGCCAGCCTTTGCGGCCTCCCGGATCGATCCGGGAGCGGGGCCAAGAAAATTTTAGAAGACGGTCAGTGCATTCGACGACAGGCGTTGCGATTGCACACGGAGAGCTATTTTCCCGCGAAAACCGCTTGATCAATGCCACAGCAACGACAATCGCGACGGCACTTCGTTAGTCCACCGGCAACGGTGCGTCGCGCTTGATCTCTTCCATCACCGCATAGGTTCGCGTCTCGCGCACGCCCGGCATCGACAACAAGGTCTCGCCGAGGAAGCGACGATACGCGGTCATGTCCGCAAGCCGCGCCTTCACAAGATAGTCGAAGCCGCCTGCAACCATGTGACACTCCAGCACCTCGGGCGCGAGTTTCACTGCGCGCGCAAAGCGCTCGAAATTGTCGGGCGTCGTCTTGTCGAGGAGCACCTCGACGAACACCAGAAGCCCGAGGCCGAGACGGTGCGGGTTGAGCCGCGCACCGTAGCCTTCGACGAAGCCCTCGCGCTGCAACCGCTTCAGCCGCTCGCCGATCGAGGTCGGCGACAGCCCGATGCGTTCGGCGAGCTCGACATTGGCGATTCGCCCATCCTGCTGCAAAATCGAGAGGATTTTCCGGTCGGTTCGGTCAAGTTCCATATTTTACGCTGGTTTTTTGCCAAATCCATTCATTATCTAAGGTAAAATGACTAATTTGTCTATCGAAATACGGTAATGTGGGCATTATCCTGGATTTCAGCCACTGGACACGCCATGCCGAACATCCCGCCTCCCTTCACCGCTCCTTACGCGCCTGATGACGCCGAGATTGCCGCGCGCCTCTTGCCCTCGGCGCATCTCAGCCCGCCGCAGGAGGCGCGGATCGACCGCACGGCGACGCGGCTGATCGAGGCGATCCGGAAACGGGACGACCGCCTCGGCGGGGTCGAGGACATGCTGCGAGAGTTTGCGCTCTCGACCAAGGAAGGGCTGGCGCTGATGGTGTTGGCCGAGGCGCTGCTGCGCGTGCCCGATGCGCGCACCGCCGACCAGTTCATCGAGGACAAGCTCGGCGAAGGCGACTTCATCCACCACGAGACCAAGTCCACGGCCTTCCTGGTCAACGCCTCGGCCTGGGCGCTCGGCCTGTCGGCGCGTGTGATCCAGCCCGGCGAGACGCCCGACGGCACCATCGGCCGGCTGGTGAA
>NZ_LGHM01000142.1 GCF_001908185.1 Bradyrhizobium sp. AS23.2 | reverse complement strand
GCTCGTCTTCGCCGCGTAGCCGGATCCTTGGCTCGCGGCTTGCACACTTCGTCGCATAATTGTTCTTGGGGAAGAGAGTGGTCTGAAATGACACAGTTAATCTCCCGCTTCGAGACAGGCGGGGCGGCGGCCGCCCGAGCGCAGCTCGTTTCCATCCAATATCTGCGTGCGCTGGCCGCGCTGATGGTCCTCGTCACCCACGCGCTGTACTGGCCGCTCGAGAGCCGCAATGAGGCCCTGCTCATCACCGGCCGGCTCGGCGTGGAGATCTTCTTCGTGCTCAGCGGCTTCATCATCACGGTGATCGGCGGAGAGGCGCGCTTCGAGCCGGTCGCCTTCGCCCGCAACCGGATCATGCGCATCGTGCCGATGTACTGGATTGCGACCTTCCTGGTGGTCGGTCTCGCAACCGCCAGCCCAAGCAGCTTTCTCACCACGGTGCCGACGATCGAGGGCGCCCTCAAGTCGCTCCTGTTCGTTCCATCCGATGTGCCGAAGGCGCCGCTCCTGCGTCTCGGCTGGACGCTGGACTACGAGGCCTTCTTCTATTTGGTATTCGGGAGCCTGTTCTTCGTGAGATCGGCGAGCCGCACCGCGCTGCTTGCTGTCCTTTTCGTCGGTCTGATCGGCATTGGGCGGGTGATCGACCACCCGTCCCATATCCAGGATTTCTATACGAGCCCCAGCCTGCTCGGCTTTCTCGTCGGCGCCGGCGTCGGCCGGCTCTATCAACTCGGCTCGCTGCAGCGGCTTGGCCGTATCCATGTCCTCGGTCTGCTCGCCGCCGGCGCGCTGTCGCTTGTCATCCTGTACCGGACCGATCCGGATATTCATCTGCTGTTGTTCCATATGTCGATGTCGTTTGGCGCCATGACCATCGTCGCCGCCGTGATCTGGGCCGAAGAAGCTGGGCGCCTGCCGGTCGTTCCGGCCTTCCGCTTCCTCGGCGACGCATCCTATTCGCTGTACCTCTTCCACTTCTTCGCCATGGCTGCGGTCTGGGCGATCGGACGGAAGCTGTTTGGCCCGGTCAGCGCATTCAACTATGCGCCCTTGGCCGTTGCGGCGATCGCCGCCGGCCTCACCGTCGGATGCCTTGCCTACTGGTATGTGGAGCGGCCGATCCTTAACTGGACGCGGCAGCGGCGCCGCCCGGCAGCCGTGACGCAAGGAAGCGCGCCGTGATCGTCCGTCGGCGCGAGCTGCTGCTCGGCGCCAGCATCGCCGCGGGCGCCACGCTGTTGCCCTCCTCCCTTCTCGCCCTCGCTGCACCGAATGCCGAGATGGTTGCGCGCAGCGTCGTCTCGCCGGGCAACACCACGCGCCTGAAGCGGGTATTTGCCAAGGCGGCTCGGGGCGAACCAGTCACGCTCGGTTTCATCGGCGGCTCGATCACCCAGGGATCGCTGGCGTCCGAGCCGTCGCGAAACTATGCATCGCAAATTGCGGCCTGGTGGGGCCAACGCTTTCCCAATGCGTCCCTGTCCGTGGTCAATGCCGGACTTGCGGGCACCGGTTCGCTGCTGGGCGCGTTTCGCGTCGGCGCCGATCTGTTGTCCAAGGACCCGGATCTCGTGATCGTCGAATTCAGTGTCAACGATGCCTCCGCCGATGCGGACGCCTACGAGGGACTGTTGCGGCAGATCCTCGACCACCGCACTGCGCCGGCCGCGCTGCTGCTGTTCATGATGTGGGAGAAGGGCGGCAACATGCAATCGATGCAGGCGCCGATCGGCCGGCACTACGACCTGCCGATGATCAGCTTCCGCGACGCGCTGTGGCCGGAGATGGAGGCCGGACGGCTCGCCTGGCGCGACGTGATCGTGGACGTGGTTCATCCCAATGATCTTGGCCATCGCTATGCTGCCAGTTTCTGCACGAACTTCTTCGAGAAGGTGTTACGGCAGCAGGCGGCGACGCGCGGCGCATTCACCCTCGATCAGTTGCCGGCGCCGCTTGGATCGTCGCTCTATGCGCATGTCGGGTTGATGCCGGCGACCGACTTCACTCCCATCGATCGCGACGGGTGGGAATTGACCCGTTCGCAGATCTGGGGGCCGATCTGGGCCATCACGCAAAGCACCGCTCGCTTCGAGCTCGACTGCAAGGCGTGTGGTATCGCGCTCATCGTCAGCGGCCGCGCCTCTTCGCTGCTCGAGAGATCGATGCTCACGATCGACGGCGTCGCGGTCCGGCCGATGGAGGCGCCCAATTTCCTCGACCGGGACACCATCGTCCTCGCAACCGAGCTGCCGAACAGCCATCACAGCTTGCGGCTGGAGACGGCGGATTTCCCCTCATCCGCATTCGGTAGCAGCGGTCTGCGCTCACTCGGCCTGTTCGATGACCCTACGGCGGACTGACCGACCTGCAGGAACAGCGAAATCTATCGACCGATCGTTAACCTTCGACGCTATGACGAAGCGGCCAGGTCACTTGCGTCACCGGCCGCAATTGCAGATCTCGGCTGTCTATTCCGCCGGCGCGGCGTGCATCTCCGGATGCGCGGCATAGTGCTCGCTGGCGCCGAGCTTGCTCGCCGCGAACAGGCCGGCGGCCATCGCGGCATAGGCGAGCGCCACGGCTGGCGTCACACCAAAACCGCCGCCGATGCCGACGGCTTCGCCGTGCATGAAGCCGAAGTAAGTCAGGACCGCACCGGCCAACGCGAAGCTTGATGCCTTCTCGAAGTCGCGCTCGATGATGAAGACACCGATCGCGCCCAGAATGAGGCCGCCGAGGATGGAGCCACCGCCCATCACCTCGAGTCCGTGATAAAACACGCCCTGCTGTGGCAGCGCGGCCACCGCCGCGGCCTTGACCGCATCGGCCTTGTCGGCTGCCATGCCGCCGACCGTCGCTGCCGCCGTCATGGTCGAGGCCAGCATCGTGTCGATCTGGAGCTTGGCCCAGGCCGCCAGATGCGGCGTCAACGCCAGCACGATCGCAGGCGCGTGCTTGACCGGCGTGGTCTGGAACGCCTGCGCACCGATGAGCATGCCGATGTAGAGCAGGATCGGCGAGATCGCGACAACAGGCACGAGCGCGAGCAGCACCGAGATGATGCCGAACCATGCAAGCACGACCACCATGATGCCGGTCGCAGCCGAATAGCCGATGCGGCCGCCCATCGCCTTCCAGCCGGGATGGCCAATATAGACCGCGTTGATGAAGGGATTGCCCATCAGGCAGCCGATCAGGCTGACGACACCGTCGGCGGTGAGCACCCGCGTGGTCGGATATTCGTCGCCGGCAGCTTCCGCGCTCTCGACATTATCCATGGCCTCGACGAGGTCATAGATGCCGAACGGGACGGCGGTGACGAGGATGATGCCGAGGAATTCGAAGCCGGAGAAGACGTAGCCCACGGCAGGAAGCGGCACCGAGAAGCCGAAATTGGCGAACGCCGCACCGACGCCCGCGATGCTCAATCCACCGAGACCGAGCCCGAACAGATTCGAACCCCATGCGATGATCATGCCGACGGCGATCGCGACCAGACCGGCAGGAATACCTTTCGGATATTTCACGCCGCCGAACCAGCTCACCAGGATGATGGCGAAACAGACGAGGCCGATCTGCGGCGTCATGTACATTTCGAGCGCCGGGCGCATCGCGATGAAAGTCACGGAGACACCGGCGAGCGTGCCGAGCAGCGCCGCGCGCGGCGTGATCTTCCGAATGAACGGCGCAATGAAGCCGCCGATCATGAGGATAAAGCTCTGGAAGAACACCCAGACGAGGCCGGCCGACCAGCCCTTGAGCGGATCACCGGTCCTGAGCGTGATCGGCAACATGATCACGAAGGTGACGATGAACATATGCGGCACGCTGACACCGGATGGCAGCGCACAGACGTCGTTGCGACCAGTCTTCTGCGCGAGGCGATAGGCGAGGAACGCGTAGTAGAAGGTCGACAGGCACATCATCAGCCCGAGCGCGGGCAGGATGCGGCCGAATACGAGACTGTCCGGCATCTTCAGCACGAAGCGCAACAGCCCCGTGAGCACCAGCATGTTGACGAGGATGTTGGTGCCGAAGCCAAAAAACGCGTTCCAGTCGCCCGATGTCCATAGAGCCGGCTTGAACTCGGACTTGCCGACCGTTCCCGTCAATGTGCTCATGATATTACCCCTGTGTGGTCGAAATCTTCATTGCCTCCAGTACTGCGGCTGAGTCCGCGACCCAGCCGAAGATGCCGCCCTGGGCCTTGATCATCTTCAGGCCCATCTCGTGAAACTCGGGGAAGTAGGACGCGCAGCCGTCCGAGATGACGACGCAGCGATAGCCGCGGTCATTGGCCTCGCGCACGGTGGTGTTGACGCACACTTCGGTAGTGACGCCGCACACCAGCAGGTTCTCGATGCCGTATTTCTCCAGCACGTCCGTGAGTTCGGTGGCGTAGAACGCGCCCTTGCCGGGCTTGTCGATCACGACCTCGTTGTCGAGCGGATAGAGTTCGGGAATGATGTCGTGCCCTGCCTCGCCGCGAATGAGAATGCGGCCCATCGGACCGGGATCGCCGATGCGCAAGCTCGGCGCGCCGCGCTCGACTTTCGCGGGCGGCGCGTCGGAGAGATCCGGCAGATGGCCCTCGCGCGTGTGGATCACCAGCATGCAGGTGTCGCGCGCCGCTTTCAGCACCGCGCCGATCGGTTTCACCGCGCGCGCAAGCTGGCTGACGTCATTGCCGAGCGTCTCCCCGAAACCGCCGGGCTCCATGAAATCGCGCTGCATGTCGATGATCACGAGCGCGGTGCTCGACCAGTCGAGCTTGATCGGCTCGGGCTCGGCGCTGATGACGCCCAGTGTCGGCTTGGTTGAGTTCAACATAACGCAGGCCCCGCGAGAACTCCTTTGCCAGGAGTTCTGCAAGCGCCGTGCCATTGTGTACAATTGCGGCGGGGCGCGGGCGGCGAGGGAATTCGTTGTATACACAGGAGCTTATGCGCGGAACCGACCGCTGCTCATTCGCTGTGCGACGGCTTCGCGACGGGCAATTGCTTAAAGGATGAGCGGGTGGCGGCACTCTCTCCACCGTCATTCCGGGGCGCGACGAAGTCGCGAACTATAATGCGCAATTGCGCATCTGAGAATCCATCGAGCCGCAATGTGTGAAGAGAAATGGATTCCGGGCTCGACGCTTCGCGTCGCCCCGGAATGACTGCGGAGAGTGCAGCGCCTACCGCCCCGCCCCGTACAGCTGCCGATACTCGTCCTCATACGGCGCATACGAATCCTTCAGCGTCGCCATGTTGAGCAGCATGGTCGCGACCACCGTGTTCGCCTTGTCGAACACGCGCGTCTTGATCCAGGCGCTCTCGGTGCGGCGGCTGCCGGACAGCGCGACCACCTCGCGCTCGACTTCGTACTCTTCGTCGACGAAGAGCGGCCCCTTGATCAGCCTGATCTCCTGGTCCGCGAACAGGCCGACCGCCGGCCCCTTCGTCGGCAGCGGATCGTCCTTGGAGCGGTGCTGAAACAGAACGCTCAGCATCTCCATCGGGATGATCGCCCTGCCCCACGGATTGTCGGCGCCCGAATAGTACGGCGAGCTCTCGGTGATGACGGCGAGCTTCTGCCTGAGCGAGAACGGATAGAGGTCGCCCATGTTCTGGTCGAACGCCATCCGCACCGTCTGCCGCTTGCCGGTCTGCGCCACCTTCACGTCGCGCAGGATCACGGGATCGGCGAGCGGCTTGAGCTTGGCAAGACGGGCCTCGAGCGCGGTCGCGACCATCGCATCGCCGATCGAAGCCGTGCCGCGCAGCACCTCGGTGCCGTCACGCTTGACCATCTGGATCTGGCACTGGCTGGTGCCTGCGGGAGGCTTCGACAGGATCGCCTGCACCTCCTCACCCTCGTAGCAGACGCTGCGGTAATGCGCGGAGGGGCAGCCGGTCTCGAACCAGGCGCGTCCCCAAAGACGCTCGCCGAGCGGAGCGAACTGGCTGAAATGCGTCGGGCCCTCGATGGTGCCGCCCTTGAAGCCGAGCTTTTGCGCGGTGGCGTCATCGTGGATCGAGGCGTGCGCGTCGTAGGTTTGCGCCTGCAACATCTGGCGCGGCTGGCGCCACGGTCCGATCAAGGCCCCGGCTGTCTCTGTGATCTCGGTGTCGAATGCGTTTTCAGCCATGGTGTTCTCCACTGGAAGCCATGACTAGCAGGAGCGCCACGGATGCGGCCAGCGATATTGACTTCGCCGGCACATGCTTTTGACTGTCACAATTCGCGTCGCGCAGCCGCAATCCCTCCCGCAGCGCAAACCTCACGCAGAACGAGAGACGAGGACTTCTGAAATGACGCTGATGCAGGTCGAGCTGGACGACAAATACCGGCTCGAATCGACGCGGATATTCCTGTCCGGCACGCAGGCCCTGGTTCGATTGCCCATGTTGCAGCGCGAACGCGACCGGCTGCAGGGGCTCAACACCGGCGGCTTCATCTCGGGCTATCGCGGTTCCCCGCTCGGCATGTACGACCACGCGCTGTGGCGCGCGAAATCGCACCTCCAGCAGCACGATATCGCCTTCGTCCCCGGCCTGAACGAGGACCTGGCGGCGACCGCGGTCTGGGGCAGCCAGCAGGTCGGCCTGTTTCCCGGCGCCAAGGTCGATGGCGTGTTCGGCATCTGGTACGGCAAGGGCCCCGGCGTCGACCGCTCCGTCGATGCGCTCAAGCATGCCAATGCGGCCGGCACCTCGCTCAATGGCGGCGTACTTGCGCTCGCCGGCGACGATCACGGCTGCCAGTCCTCGACACTGGCGCATCAGAGCGAGCAGGTATTCGCAGCGGCGCTGATCCCCGTGATCAATCCCGCAACGCTGCAGGACTATCTCGATCTGGGCCTCTACGGTTTCGCGCTGTCGCGCTTCTCGGGCTGCTGGGTCGGCTTCAAGGCGATCAGCGAGACCGTCGAGAGCTCGGCCTCGATCTACAGCGATCCCGAGCGTATCCAGATCAAGCTCCCCGATGATTTCGAGATGCCGCCCGGCGGCCTCAACATCCGCTGGCCCGACCCGCCGCTGGAGGCTGAGAAGCGCCTGTTCGGCCCGAAGATGGCCGCGGTGCAGGCTTTTGCTCGCGCCAACCAGCTCGACCGCATCGTGCTCGATTCAAAGCCGGCGCGGCTCGGCATTCTCGCGACCGGCAAGGCCTATCTCGATCTGCGCCAGGCGCTCGCCGATCTCGGCATCACCGACAAGGACGCGCAGGATCTCGGCCTTCGCATCTACAAGGTCGCGATGACCTGGCCGCTGGAGGAAAACGGCGCCAGGCGCTTTGCCGAAGGTCTTCAGGAGGTCCTGGTCGTCGAGGAGAAGCGCGGCTTCATCGAAGACCAGCTGATGCGCATCCTCTACAATATCGATGCGTCGAAACGCCCGACCGTCACGGGAAAACGCGACGAGAGCGGCGCGCCGCTGCTGCCGAGCGAAGGCGAGCTGACGCCGACCATCGTCGCGTCCGCGCTCGTGGCGCGGCTGCGCAAGCTCGGTCATCACAGCCCGGTGCTGGAGCAGCGCCTGGCGCGGCTCGAGGCCTTCGACAATCCCGACACCACCAGCGCGCCGATCAAGCTCGCGCGCACGCCGTTCTTCTGCTCGGGCTGCCCGCACAACTCCTCGACGCGCGTGCCCGAAGGGAGCCGCGCCATGGCCGGCATCGGCTGCCATGGCATGGCCCTGAGCATGCCGACCCGCCGGACCGACCTGATCTCGCATATGGGCGCCGAGGGCGTGAACTGGATCGGCCAGTCGCCCTTCACCACCGAGAAGCACATCTTCCAGAATCTCGGCGACGGCACCTACACCCATTCCGGTCTTCTGGCGCTGCGCGCCGCCTCCGCCGCCGGCATCAACATCACCTACAAGATCCTCTACAACGACGCGGTGGCGATGACCGGCGGCCAACCGGCGGAAGGCAGCTTCAACGTCGCGCAGATCGCGCACCAGGTCTGGGCGGAGGGCGTCAAGCGGCTCGCGATCGTCTCGGACGATCCCACCAAATATCCTGAAGGCAATTACTTCCCTCAAGGCGCGACGATCCATCACCGCCGCGAGCTCGATGCCGTGCAGCGCGAGCTGCGCGACATCAAGGGCCTCACTGTCGTCATCTACGACCAGACCTGCGCCGCGGAAAAGCGCCGCCGCCGCAAGCGGGGTCTGTATCCGGATCCCGCCAAGCGCGCCTTCATCAACGAGCTCGTCTGCGAAGGCTGTGGTGACTGCTCGCAGGCCTCCAACTGCGTCTCGGTGCAGCCGCTGGAGACCGAGTTCGGCCGCAAGCGCCAGATCGACCAATCGAATTGCAACAAGGACTTTTCCTGCGTCGAGGGTTTTTGCCCGAGCTTTGTCACCGTGCATGGCGGCACGCTCAAGCGCGTCAAGACCTCGGCGGTCGATTCCGGTCAGTTGTTCGCCGACCTGCCGCTGCCGCCCGCGCGTGAGCTCGACGGTCCCTGCAACATCCTCGTCACCGGCATCGGCGGCACCGGCGTCATCACCATCGGTGCGCTGCTCGGCATGGCCGCCCATGTCGACGGCCGTGGCTGCTCGGCGCTGGACTTCACCGGCCTGTCGCAGAAGAACGGCGCGGTGATGAGCCATGTCCGCATCGCGCCGAAGCCTGAGGACATCTCGGCGGTCCGCATCACCACCGGCGGCGCCGATGTCATCCTCGGCTGCGACATGATCGTCTCCGCCGGCCCCTCTGCGCTCAGCCGCGCCGAGCGCGGCGTGACCAAGGCCTACATCAACGCCGACCTGCAGCCGACCGCGAGCTTCGTGCAGAATCCCGATCTCGATTTCGAGATGGGCACGATGCAGACCGTGCTGCGTGACGCCGTCGGCGACAAGAACCTCGACATCATCGACGCGACCGGCATCGCCGCGGCACTGATGGGCGATAGCATCGCGACCAATCCGTTCATGCTCGGCTTCGCCTTCCAGAGGGGGGCGATTCCGCTGTCGCTGGAGGCCCTGCTCCGCGCTATCGAGATCAACGGGGCCGCGATCGAGATGAACAAGCTCGCCTTTTCCTGGGGGCGTCTCGCCGCCCACGACATGTCGCGGGTGCGCAGCGTGCTGCAGTTCAAGAGCCGGGCTTCCGCCCCGACGAAGTCGCTCGACGATGTCATTGCGACGCGCGCGGCGTTTCTGACTGGCTATCAGGATAAGGCGTATGCGGACCGTTATCTCGCCGCCGTTGCCAAGGTGCGCAAGGCGGAAACGGCCACCTCACCCGCGTCCACGGAGCTGACCGAGGCCGTCGCGAAGAACCTGTTCAAGCTGATGTCCTACAAGGACGAGTACGAGGTCGCGCGGCTCTACACCGACGGCAGCTTCGCGCAGAAAGTGTCGGAGAAGTTCGACGGCGACTTCACGCTGAAGTACTACCTCGCCCCGCCGATTTTCGCGAAGCGCGACAAGGCGACGGGACGGCTTCAGAAGCAGGAGTTCGGCGGCTGGATGATCCACGCCTTCCGCGTTCTGGCCAAGCTCAAGTTCCTGCGCGGCGGCGCGTTCGATCCGTTCGGCCGCACCGAGGAGCGCCGGAGCGAGCGGAAGCTCGTCGAGGACTATCTCGGCATGATCGATCAGCGGATGGCAGGGCTAAAGGCGGAGCAGATCCCGCTGCTGGCGCGCCTCGCGCGCGTGCCCGAAACGATCCGCGGCTTCGGCCACGTCAAGGAAGCCAACATCAAGCAGGCGGCGGCCGAGAAGATGCGGCTGGAAGCCGAGCTCGAGAACAGCCGCTTTGCGGCTGCGGCGGAGTAGCGGAGCACCCCCCACTGTCATCGCCCGCGAAGGCGGGCGATCCAGTACTCCGAGACGGTTGTGGTTGAGCCGATACGCCGCGGCGTACTGGATGCCCCGCCTTCGCGGGGCATGACAGCGGTGGAGGTGGTTAGACGGGAGTCCCTGCAGCAGCGGGCGTCGCCATCGCCGCCACTCTCCCCTCCGCCAGGTGCCGCCCAGCGATGTACCCGAACGTCAGCGCTGGCCCGAGCGTGATCCCCGGCCCCGGATAGTTGCCGTTCATGATCGAGGCCATGTCATTGCCGCAGGCGTAGAGGCCCGCGATGGGCGTTCCGTCCTCGCGCAGCACGCGCGCCTGCGCATCGACCTTCATGCCGATGGCGGTGCCGAGATCGGCCGGATAGATCCGCATCGCGAAGAACGGCGCGCGCAGGATCGGCGCGACGCAGGGGTTGGGCTTGTGAGCGGCGTCGCCGAGGTGCCGCTGATAGATCGTGCTGCCGCGGCCGAATTCGGGATCGCGGCCGTCCTTTGCGTCGGCGTTGTAATCAGCGACCGTCGCGGCAAGCGCGGGCGGCTTGATGCCGATCTTCGCGGCGAGCTGCTCGATGTCGGGAGCCTCGATCAATTCACCGCTGGACACATAGCGCCGGACATTGTGCGTGAACGGCTTGATGTGCCCGAGGCCATAGCTCCACAGGAACTGGCGGTCGCAAATCAGGTAGAATGGCCGGTCCGGTTCGCCATTGCCGTCGCGCAGCATAGCGAGCACGAACTCGTGGTAGGACAGCGCCTCGTTGACGAAGCGCCGGCCGGCGGCATTGACGGCGATCACGCCGGGCTTGGCGCGGTCGGTCACCGTATGCGGGAAAACGCCGCGCCTTCCGTCGGCGCGGCGGAACAGCGAGGCCGGCACCCAATAGGCCGGGCTCGTCGCGTCCGTGTTGAGCGCGGCGCCGGCTGCGGTCGCAAGCCGAAGCCCGTCGCCCGTGCCTGATGTGTTGGTCGCAGAGACGAATCCGGCCACAGGCGGGAAGTAGCGTTTGCGCAAAATCGCGTCGTGCGAAAAGCCGCCGGTCGCGAGCACCACGCCGCCGCGCGCCGCGATCGAGCGGTCGCGGGAGCCATGGCGGATGATCACTCCGCTGACGCGATCGCCCTGCATCGACAGATCCTCGACATCGGCGCTGAAGAGGATTTCAACCTGCCGCGCCAGCAGCGAGGCGTAGAGGCGCGCCGCGAGCGCATTGCCGAGATGCAGTGTCGTACCGCGCGGGCTGCGCAGCCGCTGCAACGCGTACTCGGAGACCAGCCGTGCCGCGCGCATGGTGGAGCGCAGCGATTTTCCGACCCGGCGCAGATGCTGGATATCGAGACGATTGACCATCATCCCGCCGAACAGCGTGAACTCCGGCAGCGGCGCACGCAGCCGCGCGAAATTCGCGCCGAGCCGCGTGCCGTCGAAAGCGACCGGCTCCAGCACACGCCCCCCCGGGCGTCGCACCCAGCCGCTCCGGATAATAGTCGGGATAGGCTTTGACCGGCTGAAGGCGCACCTCGGTGTTGGCTTCGAGATAAGCGACCGCCTCCGGTCCGCGCGCGAGGAAGGCGGCCCGCAGACCCGCATTGAAGGGCTCGGGGACCGTGCTCGACAGATACTGGACGGCATCCGTGACGCTGTCGGAGAGCCCCGCCTCTCTCATCTTGGCATTGGCGGGGATCCAGACCATGCCGCCGGACCAGGCCGTCGTGCCGCCGACAAAAGCAGTCTTCTCGATGACCAGCACACGCAGGCCTTCGGCAGCTGCCACCGCCGCCGCCGTCATGCCACCGGCGCCGGCGCCGATGACAATGACATCGTAGGTCTCATGCGCCGGCATCATACGGCGGGTTTCCCGGGACGAGGCATGACACCGTCATACCTCGCCTCGCCCGCCCCGCGCTAGGCGGTGTGGACACTTATCGCATCCATAGGACGATTGCGGCGAGAGTGACGACGGCGCGGTAATTTCGGGCCGTCTTTTCGAAGCGGGTGGCGACGCGGCGGAACTGCTTGAGTTTGGAGAAGCAGCATTCCACGAGATGGCGCTGGGCATAGAGAT
>NZ_LGHM01000141.1 GCF_001908185.1 Bradyrhizobium sp. AS23.2 | reverse complement strand
GCCGGCCAGCACGGCGAGCCCGGCCGGCACCAACGTCGCCTCGCTGACGCCTGCGACTACGCCGGCTGATCTCAGCCGCTCGGTGCAGACCGAGCTCGGCCGCGTCGGCTGCTTCTCCGGGCAGGCCGACGGCAACTGGAATACGTCCTCGCAGCGATCGCTGTCGCAGTTCAACCGCTATGCCGGCACCAGGCTCGACGTGAAGGTGGCGAGCACCGACGCCCTCGATGCGGTCAAGGCCAAGCCGTCGCGCGTCTGTCCGCTGGTCTGTGAGCACGGCTTCAAGGCCGATGGCGACAAGTGCACCAAGATCGTCTGCGGCGACGGCTATGCGCTGAACGACGACAACGAGTGCGAGAAGAAGCGCGCCGCCAAGCCCACAGCCTCCAAGCCCGCGACCTCGCGGCGCGACGACAGCGAGGAGCGTCCGGCGCGGCAGCGTCGCCAGGCCGGCGGCGCAGCGGGCGGCTATGGTGCCGCTGCTGGCATTGCTGCTGCCGCGCGCGTCGGCCGCGCCGCGGGTGGCGGGCAGGTTTATTGCAATGGCAGCGGCTGCCGTCCGGTCTCGCGCGGCTGCCATCTCGAATATCGCGGCGGCGGCGGCCCCGGCAACGACGCCAATGCCGAGGTGTGCAATTAGGTCCCGATGTCGTCCTGGCGTTCGCCGGGACGATCGTGGGAGAGACTATGGCGCAATCGCGCTCGCCGCGATGTTCACCGTCAGCGCCAGCAACGCCGTGTTGTAGATGAAGGACACGATGCCGTGCGCCGTCGCCGTGCGGCGGATGGTCTTGTCGGTGATGCCGACGTCGGAGACCTGCGCGGTCATGCCGATCACGAATGAGAAATAGACGAAGTCCCAATAGTCGGCGTGGTCTTCCTTGTCGCCGCTCGGGAACTGAAGGCCGCCCGGCTTGGCGTGCCGATAATAATCATGAGCGTAATGCAGCGCGAAGGTCGTGTGCACGGCGGCCCATGACAGTGCGATGGTCGCAATCGCGACGGTCAGCTCCGACACGCCGCGATGCGGCGTGCCGAGCTCCGAGACGATCGCAGCGATGCTGGCGAAGGCGCCGGTCGCTGTCACCAAAAGGATCACGAAGCGGCCGTCGTCCTGCATCGCGGCGGCGCGGCGGATGTGCTGGTGATCGTTGCAGAGCATCATGGTGTAGACCAGCACGAGATAGACCGCGATCAGCGCATCCCAGCCGAACAGCAGCCGCGTCACGAGCCGGTGCGCGCCAGGGATCAGCAGGCAGACGAGGATGCCGGCCCCGAGCGAGATGAACGTCCGCGGCCGCGCATAAAGCAGCCGCATCGGCCGCGACATCTGGCGGAAGCGGACGAGGACGGGATCTTCCTTGCCAGTGGCCATGACGATGGCGCCCTCTCGGTCAACTCGCGTTGGCGCCGCAGCGGCGCTCTGCTCCCTCTCCCCGCAAGCGGAGCGAGGTGAAGATCGTGCGCTGCGTCAGCTCTTCCGCTCGGCGACAAACCGAGCGGCGGCTTGCAGCACGGCGGCGCGATCGCCGAAGATCGATACCGCGTTGTCGGCACGTGCGAGCAGGTCGCCTACGCGCTGCTTGGCGCCTTCGAGGCCGAGCTGGGTGACGAAGGTGGTCTTGCCGAGCGCTGCGTCCTGGCCCGAAGGCTTGCCGAGCGCCGCCGCATCGCCTTCGACGTCGAGCAGATCGTCGGCGATCTGGAAGGCTTCGCCAAGCGCGCGGCCGTAATCGTCGAGGGCCTGGTATTCCTTTTGCGAGGCCTGGCCGAGGATCGCGCCGGCGATGCAGCCATAGCGAAGCAGCGCGCCAGTCTTCATCTGCTGGAGACGCGCCACATCGACCGGCTCGCGGTCGCCAAAGCGGCCTTCGCCGGCGAGATCGAGCATCTGGCCGCCGACCATGCCGCCGATGCCGGAGCAGCGCGCCAGCGCGCGCGTCAGCAAAAGCCGCACATTGGCGTCGCGATGGATCTCGTCGCGGGTGATGATGTCGAAGGCGAGCGTCAGCAGGCCGTCGCCGGCAAGGATCGCGGTCGCGTCATCGGTCTTCTTGTGCAGGGTGGGACGGCCGCGGCGCAGGTCCGAATTGTCCATCGCCGGCAGATCATCATGGATCAGCGAATAGCAGTGGATGCATTCGAGCGCGGCACCTGCGAGCAGCGCGGCCTCGCGCGGCACGCCGAACACGGCAGCGCTCTCGACCACGAGGAACGGCCGCAGGCGCTTGCCGCCATTCAGGCTCGAATAGCGCATTGCGTCCATCAGTCGCTTGGGGCGGACGATTTCATCGGGCAGGATGTCGTCCGACAACAAGCGCCCGAGCAGGGCTTCGGTGTCATCAGCGGTCTTGTCCAGACGCTTGGCGAAATCGGACGGGGACGTGCCGGTCATCAAGAAAGGCTCCAGAACTAAAATTCGGCCGGACAATCCTTTATGCGCCCGCCTCAGTCAATCGTTTGGAAGGCGTAAAAAGTGCTGGAAAACGCCCGAATTACCACAGACTTAATGGCGGACTCCGTGGCCGAGTTTCATTTTTCGCCGGAAAGGTTGATTTGCGCGTCGTCAGAATCCTGCTGGTGGTGCTCGCGGTCGTAGCTCTCGCGCCCTACGTCATTGCGCCGTTCTATCGCGCCGGCCACCCGGTTTCGACGCTGATGGCCTGGCGCTCGCTGCGGGGCGCGCCGATGCATCGGGAGTGGATCGATCTGGCGGCGATGTCGCCCTATCTGCCGCGGTCGGTCGTGGCGGCGGAGGACGCCCATTTCTGCAAGCATCACGGCATCGACTGGGGTGCGCTGCGCGAGGCGATCGATGATGCGCAGGAGGACGGTACGCCGTTCCGCGGCGCCTCCACCATCACCCAGCAGGTGGCAAAAAACCTCTTCCTCTGGCAGGGGCGGGATTTCGTCCGCAAGGCGCTCGAATTCCCGCTGGCGCTGTGGATCGACTTCGTCCTGCCTAAGGCGCGAATTCTGGAGATTTACCTCAACATCGCCGAGTTCGGCCCGCAGGGGCAGTTCGGGGTGGAGGCGGGCAGTGCCTATGCCTTCGGCAGGTCAGCGGCTGACCTCTCTCCCCGGGAGGCGGCCCTGCTGGCCTCGATCCTGCCCAATCCGGTCAAACGCAGCGCCAGGGCCCCCGGACCGGGCGTCCGGCGGCTGGCCGTGACCTATGTGGCAAGGGCGCGGGCCAGCTCGCTTTCGACCTGTTGGCGGGAAAATCGCTGATTTCGGGTCCTTTTCAGGCGTATTTTCCGGCCCAAAAGCCTAGCTTTACGGCCAGCCTTCCTCTATAAGCCCGGCCTTGATCGGCATTCAGCTCGCCTCGGATTGCGGGTGCTGAGCCGTCCCCTCGCGGACGATGCCCTGATAACACCAATCCCTAGAGGATATTGAAATGGCCGTTCCGAGAAGAAAAACCTCGCCGTCGCGTCGTGGCATGCGCCGCTCGGCAGACGCCATCAAGAAGCCGACCTACGTGGAAGACAAGGACTCCGGCGAGCTCCGTCGTCCGCACCATCTCGACCTCAAGACCGGCATGTACAAGGGTCGGCAGGTCCTGAAGAAGAAAGAGTCCTGAACCCAGGACCTTTCTTTGGGCCGGATGGTTTGACCTGCCTGATTTCGGCCAACCCATGAGATATGACGGTGACGGCGGCGGAGCAAATGCTTCGCCGCTGCATTGTCCTGTCCGGATATCTTGATCGAGAAGGCATTTCGCCGATGGTCGGTTTCCCGCTGCTTCTGATTCCGCTCGCGGTCTACAACATCGTCGCCTTCCTGATGCCGAGCGTGTCCTTTACGGACGTGCTATTCAAGGTGCCGATGATCACGGGCGAGACTTGGCCGGTCACGCTCGCCGACCTCCTGCTGGCGCTCGGTATTGTGCTGTTGCTGCTCGAGGTGGTCAAAGGCGCGCGGCCCGGCTCGAAATTCCTGATGGATCACTTGCTGTCGCTGATCGTGTTCGGCGCGGCCGCCGCCGAATTCGTGATGTGGCCCAAATTCGGCAACTCGACCTATTTCCTGCTGGTGCTGCTCGCGATGGCCGATTTCCTTGGCGGCATTGCCCAGCGCACGCGCCGCCGCGTCACCTATGTCGCCGAGACGACAGTGCCGGCGCCGCGCAAGGCCAAGCGCCGGGCCGAAGCGCCGGCGGACGATGCAGTGGCCGAGCCCAAGTTCGAGCCGGTGTCGGCGCCGCAGCCTGCTCCGGTCGTGCCACCCGCGCCCACGGCGCAATCCGTCGCCGAATCCGTGCTGATGGACCATCCTGCGCCCAAGCCCGCGCCGACCATCACGCCCTCGCCGGAAATCCCTTCGCCGCATCTGCAGCCGGGCAACGGCACGCCGCCCTCGTCCGATACGCCGCGCTGATCGATATCAAGCCACCTGCCGCGTGCGCGCGCTGACGCTCGGCAGCGGGTGCTTGCTGCCATAGGCCATCCGCGCATCGTCGGAAGAGGCGCGCCGGAGCCGGCTCGTCTGGGGCAGATGTTCGGCATTGGCGATGAGCTGGGTGACGAAGTTCGAATCGGGGCGCGGCAGCGGCGCCTTGCGGACCCACTGCAACGTCGGCATCAGCGGCACCAGGGCCGTGCCCGTGCCGTTGTCCGCCTCGTCCGATCGATCAGTACCCAACATCGCAATCACCGTTGACCCGGCGAGGCCTGTCGCGTTTCGGGACGCGGGCGCCGGGGCGTGTCATGTACTCGCAAGGCCTATGCCGGCCGGGCCGGTTTGGTTCCGGCCAGCCGGAAAACGTGGTTTCCAAATTGTTTATGAACTTCGCCTAGGGTCATAGGCAAATCTGGCCGTATTCTGTGCCGGCTCAGGACTCTCCGCTGTCCCGAAACGAGGCGATTTTGACACCAGCATTGCCGCAAGCCTCCGACATCCTGGCCGCGCTCGGCCAGGCCGTTTTCGCCTGGGACATCGCCAGCGACGTCATTGTCTGGGGTGAGCAGGTCAGCGCCGTCTTCCCCGGTATCCCGCCCGAACGGCTCGCAACCGGTGCCGAATTCGCCAAGCTGATCGAGCCCGCGCAGTTGCTGCGGACCGCCGCGCTTGCGCAGACCTCGGCCGTGCATGGCGTCGACGGCACGCCCTACCGGATCGAGTACGGCGTGCGCATGAGCGCCGCTGACCCGGTGGTCTGGATCGAGGAGACCGGCCGCTGGTTCGCCGGCCCCGACGGCCGTCCGGTGCGCGCGTTCGGCTCCGTCCGAATCAACAATGAGCGGCATGCCCGCGATGAGGAGCTGACGAGGCTGGCACGGCTCGACCCGCTGACCGGCGAGCTCAATCGCTCCCACTTGCTCGCGGCCCTGGCCGAGGCGATAGAGGAGACGACCCGCTTCCGCTCGACTGCGGCCTTCATGCTGGTCGGCATCGATCATCTCGCTCGCGTCAACGACGCCTTCGGCTTCGACGTTGCCGACGCGGTGATCCTCGACGTCGCCAAGCGCATCCGCGCGCGGCTGCGCGGCGGCGATGTGCTTGGTCGCTTCTCCGGCAACAAGTTCGGCCTGATCCTGAAGAACTGCACCGTCGACGACATGAACGTTGCCGCCGAGCGTTTCCTCGCCGGCATCCGGGACGAAGTCGTACCGACCAAATCCGGCCCGGTTTCGGTTACCGCGTCGATCGGCGCGGTCAGCGTGCCGCGCTATGCCCGCAACACCGACGAGGCCGTCAATCGCGCTCATGAGACGCTGGACGCTGCAAAACAACGCCGCGCCGGCTCGTTCGCGGCGTGGCGTCCGGATGCCGCGCGCGACGCGCAACGCCGCGTCAACATCCGCGTTACCGACGAGATCGTCACCGCGCTGAACGAGCGCCGCATCAAGCTCGCCTATGAGCCGGTTGTTGCGGCCGCTTCGCGGGAACGTGCGTTCCACGAGTGCCTCGTGCGGATGGAACAGGGCAACGGCCAGGTGCTGCTCGCACCCGACATCGTGCCGGTCGCCGAACGGCTCGGGTTGATCCGCCTGGTCGATCACCGCGTGCTCGAGCTTGTGGTCGCTGAACTCGCGGCCGCGCCCGACGCCCACCTCAGCCTCAACATCTCGCCCGACACGACGATGGATCCGGACTGGTGGGCCAGCATCGAGTCGCTCATGCATGCCCATCCCGGCGTCGCCGAGCGGCTGATCGTCGAGATCACCGAGACGGTCGCGATCCAGGACATCGACGACGTCCGCGCCTTCGTCGGCCGTCTCAAGCATTTCGGCAGCCGCATCGCCATCGACGATTTCGGCGCCGGCTACACCTCGTTCCGCAACTTGCGCAATCTCGGCGTCGACATCGTCAAGATCGACGGCGCCTTCGTGCAGAACATCACCCGTTCCGCCGACGACCGCGCCTTCGTGCAGACCCTGATCGATCTTGCCCGCCGCCTCGACATCAAGACGGTCGCCGAATGGGTGCAGGACGAAGAGGCAGCAAACATGCTGCTGGATTGGGGCTGCGATTACATCCAGGGCCGCCTGATCGGACTGGCGTCGGCCGAGCGCCCGTGGGGCACATCGCCGAACAACGCACTGCCTGCGGCGGGGTAAGTATCAGTGCCATCGTAGGGTGGGCACGGCGCAAGGGCGCCTTTGGCCACTCTACGATTTTGGCTATGCGCTCAGTCCTCTCCTCCGTCATTGCGAGCGCAGCGAAGCAATCCAGGATATTTCCCGAGGCGGCAGTCTAGATTGCTTCGCTGCGCTCGCAATGACGATGTGTGGCTATGCCACGCAAATGCCTGGCACCGCGACCTTCTGGAACAGATGCGGGCTTGCGACGGCGGATGCGGGGTAGTCCGCGATCTTCGCGCGGAATTCCGGGTGGGTGAACGCCGCGCGGAAATGCGCATTGGACTCCCAGACTGCGCAATTGAGATATGTCGGATTGTCGCCGACGGCGCGGTGGAGCTGGGTGGAGATGAAGCCCGGTTGCCGCTTCATGAAAGCGGCATCGTCCTGCCAGCTCTTCAGGAAACTCTGCTCGTCCGCGGCATCGAGCGTGAACAGATTGACCAGCACCACGGGGCCGACATCGAGTGCGATCTGGCGATCGATCGGAAAGGTCGGGTCGAGCGGACGCATCTGGGGCATGGCATCACTCCGTGCGATTTGGTATTATAATGTCAATTCGACAATATATTACATGGAAATTTGACATGATGATGTCAATAAGGGGTGATCGCTGCAAATGAGCAAGACCAAACGGACCCCGGCGGGCGAGGCGCTGACCGGCTTCATCCTCGACCTGTTCCGGGTCAACGGCCTGCTCCTGACGGCCGGTGACCGGCTGGTCGCGCCACTCGGCCTCACCAGCGCGCGCTGGCAGATCCTGGGGGCGATCGTCGATGCCGAGCGCCCGGAACCGGTCGCCTGGCTGGCGCGAAATCTCGGTGCCAACCGCCAGAACGTGCAGCGGATCGTCAACGATCTCGAGCGGGATGGCCTCGTCGCGTTCGAGACCAACCCGCATCACAGCCGCGCGCAGCTCGTGGTGCTCACCGGCAAGGGCAGGCAGGTCTACGATGCCGCCGGCCGTTCGCAGGTCCCGTGGGTCAACGGCCTGGCGGATGGTTTGTCGGTGAAGGAGATCGAAATGGCCCATCGCGTGATCGGCGCCCTGCGCGATCGGCTCGAGGGAGCCGGCGAGGGCTGATTGCGCCGTACCTTACGCCACGCGTCGATTGCAAATCTCCTCACGCGCCCTCATCCAACGCCACCAGCTCGCGCTTCTTGCGCAGCGTGGGCAACAGCGGAGCGATCAGCAGCACCAGCGCAAGCGCAAGGCAGGCCGCCGAGATCGGCCGCTGCACAAAGGTCCAGAGATCGCCTTGCGACAGGATCAGCGACTTGCGCAGATTGTTCTCCAGCATCGGGCCGAGCACGAAGGCGAGCACCAGCGGTGCCGGCTCGTAGCCGAGCTTGCGCATGAAATAGCCGATGATTCCGAACGCGATCATCACATAGACGTCGAACACGTTGTTGCTCGAGCAGTAGACGCCGAGGATCGTGAACAGGATGATCAGCGGGAAGAGGATGCTGTAGGGCAGCTTGAGCAACTGCACCCACATGCCGATCATCGGCAAATTGAGGATCAGCAGCATGACGTTGCCGATATACATGCTGGCGACGATGCCCCAGAACAAGCCGGGGTTTTGTGCGATCAGCAGCGGTCCCGGCTGCAGGCCGTGAATGACGAATGCGCCGAGCAGCAGCGCCATCACCACGTTCGGCGGGATGCCCAGCGTCATCAGCGGAATGAACGCGCCGCCGGCCGCCGCATTGTTGGCGGACTCCGGGCCCGCGACGCCCTCGATCGCGCCGTGGCCAAACCGCTCCGGCGTTTTCGATAGCCGCTTCTCCAGCGCGTAGGACGCAAACGAGGCGACCACCGCGCCGCCACCCGGCAGGATGCCGAGCAGGAAGCCGAGCAGGGTACCGCGCGCCACGGGGCCGGCGCTCGCCTGCCAATCGGCCTTGTTGGGCAAGAGCTGCGTGATCTTGGCGTTGATGATGTCGCGCTTGATGGCCTGCTCGGTGTTGAGCAGCACCTCGGCAACGCCGAACAGACCCATCACGACAGGCACGAGACCGATACCGTCGATCAGCTCCATGCGGCCGAATGTCAGACGGGGCTGCGCCGTGATGCTGTCGAGCCCGATCAGTCCAAGCACGACGCCGATGCACGCCATCAGCAGCGCTTTCGGCATCGATCCCTGGGTGAGGAAGGTGAGCACCACGAGGCCGAGCACCATCAGGCTGAAATACTCGGCCGGGCCGAATGCGATCGCGATGCCGGCAAGTCTCGGCGCCACCAGCATCAGCGCCACCAGCGCGAATGTGCCGGCGATGAAGGAGCCGAAGGCGGAGATGCCGAGCGCAGGGCCGGCGCGGCCCTGCTTCGCCATCTGGTGGCCATCGATGCAGGTGACGACGGAAGCCGCCTCGCCGGGGATGTTGACCAGGATCGAGGTGGTCGAGCCGCCATACATAGAGCCGTAGTAAATGCCGGCCATCATGATGATGCCGGATTCCGGCGTGCCCGACAGCGTCACTGGCAGCAGCAGCGACATCGCCGAGATCGGCCCGATGCCCGGTAGCACGCCGACCAGCGTGCCGATGAAGACGCCGATGAAACAGTAGAGGAGATTGATCCCGGTCAGCGCGACGCCGAATCCATGCGCGACATTAGCAAGCGTATCCATAAGGTCACCCGATCCCGAACAGGCCCGAAGGCAACTGGATCAAGAGCAGTCGATTGAGCACCCACCACATGCCGAGCGGCACCAGCACTGCGATCGGGATCGCCAGCGGCCAGCGCACGGGGTCGATCAGCCGCAACAGCAGCAGCATCAGCGGGATCGACGACAACAGGAATCCCAGCGGCTCCAGGGCGAAGGAGAACGCGGTGAGGCAGGCGATGATGAGAAGCGGTTTGCTCCAGCGCGCATTCTCCCAGCGTGAGGCTAGCGTGGGTCCGCCCTCGGTGATGGCTGAGACGATAATGGAGCCTGCGAATACGCACATCAGGATGCCCGTGTAGAACAGCACGTAGCCCGAGCCGGGATCGTTGATTGTGCCGAGCTTGAGCTTCAGCCCCGACCAGATCACGAAGCCGCCGAGCCCGAGCCCGATCAACCCGCCCCAGAGTTCGGAGTTGTTGAGGCGGAATTTGACGTTGGTTTGATCGTTCATCGACGCCCTCTCGGCCGTTCCCCGGACGCTGCGCAGCATGAAGTGGTGCGCTGCAGAGCCGGGGCCTATAGGTTCGTGGCAAAGGTGGATCCGCGCTCTGCGGTGCACCGCTGAAGAAGCGCTGCACCGCGTCCGGGACACGAAAGTGGCCGCAAGCCTATTTCTTCGCAAGTCCGAGCGTGTCGATGATCTTGCGCTCGGACTCCGTGACCTCGACGACGAATTTCTTGTAGTCCTCGGTGTTCTTGTAGTTCGGCACCATGTCATATTTGGCGAGCGTGGCGATCACAGCGGGGTCCTCGACCGCCTTCTTGAAGGCGTCGTGCAGCTTGGCGACGATCTTGGGATCCATGCCCTTCGGACCGGCAATGCCGAACGGGGAATCGTAGACCATGGGATAGCCGAGCTCCTTCAGTGTCGGCACATCAGGATAGTTCGGCGATCGCGCGCCAGTCCAAACCATCAGCAGCCGCAGCTTGCCGGCATCGACCAGCGGCCGCCATCCCGTCGAATCGGCTTGCAGCATGGTGTGCTGCCCGAGCACCGCGGCGTTGGTCTCCGCGCCGCCCTTGAACGGCACCTGCGTGAGCTTGATGCCGGACATCGCCGCGATCTGCTCCATGCCGATATGGAGCGAGGTGCCGGTGCCCGGCGTGGCGTAGGTCACCTTGCCCGGATTGGCCTTGGCGAACTCGACTACGTCCTTCCAGGACTTGAACTGCGACTCTGCGCTCGTGGTCACGCCGAACGTATAGCCCGTGAGGTGAATGATATAGGTGAAGTCCTTCGCCGGATCCCACGACACTTCCTGCATCAGGGGCAGGCGGAACACCGTGATCGGAAGCTGCGCGATGGTGTAGCCGTCCGGCTTCGCGGCCGCGGCCATGGTCGCAGGTCCGACCGTGCCGCCGCCGCCGGCCTTGTTGTCGATCACAATCGGCTGCCCCAGCACCTTCGAGGCGCTGTCGGCGATTGCGCGCATCGAGATGTCGGTCGAACCTCCGGCCGGCCACGGCACGATCAGCGTGATCGGTTTGCTGGGATAGTCCTGCGCACCGGCGGCGGTCGCGAGCAACGCGGCCACAACAGCGTATATGGCGGCAGAGGCGATCGTCTTCAGCCTGTATCGCGACATCGAAACTCCTCCCTCGCAGCGGCCTCTTTGGGACCGCCGTTTCGCATTCTTGTGAGGCGATTGTTCCCGAAATCACGAAGGAAGAAAAGCGCATTGCGCGGACCACGCTTGTCGGTGGATGCGGCAATCCTGGCGGAATCGGCACGTGCGACAATTGGTCGTTCGAAGGTGTGCCGAGCGGCGGCATTTGGGGCGGCCGAAGCCTTACGCCACGCGGCGGACCGCGTTCAGCGTCTCGATGGTTCGTCCGACCTCGGCTGCCGGGCAGGGCTTGCCGAAATAATATCCCTGCACCGCGGTGCAGCCGCATTCGCGGACGAAGTCGAGTTGCTCGATCGTCTCAACGCCCTCCGCCGTGGTCTCGACGCCGAGCACGGAGCCGAGGCTTGCGATGGTGCGGACGATGGCGACGCTTTCCGGGCTTTCGCCAAGCGTGCCGACGAAGGAGCGGTCGATCTTGATGCGGTCGAACGGAAACTTGCGCAAATAGCTCAGCGAGGAATAGCCGACGCCGAAATCGTCGAGGCTGACGCGCACGCCGAGCGCGCGGAGCTGGTGCAGGATCTCGATGGTCGCCTCGCTGTCGTCGAGCAGCGCCGTCTCGGTGACCTCGAGTTCGAGTCGCCGTGGCGGCAGGCCGGCCTCTGCAAGCGCGCTCGTGACCATCGTCACCAGCCCGCGCGAGCGAAACTGCACCGGCGACAGGTTCACCGCGACGGTGACATCGGGCCACGACACGGCGGTCGCACAGGCGGTGCGCAGCACCCATTCGCCGATCGGAACGATCAGCCCGTTCTCTTCCGCGATCGGGATGAATTCGACGGGCGAGACGAAGCCACGTGAAGGATGCATCCAGCGCAGCAGCGCCTCGAAGCCGGTGAGCTCGGACGAATCGAGCCGCACCTGCGGCTGGAACACCAGGTGGAATTCGCGCCGCTCCAGCGCGGTGCGCAAATCGTGCTCCAGCGCGTGGCGGCTGCGCGCCTGTTCCTCCATCTCGGGTTCGAACAGCTGATAGGCGCCGCGTCCCTTGGCCTTGGCCTGGTACAGCGCGAGGTCGGCGCATTTCATCAGCTCGTCGGCATCGAGCCCGTGCTCGGGCGCGATCGCGATACCGACGGAGACGCCGACATGGATCGACTGGCTTTCCAGCGGCGGCGGGTGACCGATGATCTCGACAAGGCGGTGGGCGAGCTTTTCGGCCGATTGCGGCTGCGGTCCGCGCTGGAGAACGGCGAACTCGTCGCCGCCGAGACGGGCGATCGTGTCGTGCTCGCCGACATTCTCTTTCAGGCACGCCGCGACCCAGCGCAACAGCCGATCGCCTGCAGCGTGGCCGAGACGGTCGTTGACGGTCTTGAAATTGTCGAGGTCGAAGTACAGCACGGCCATCTCGCCGCCGGCGATCGCGACCTGGTTCAGCCCCTCGCTCATCTCCTCGCGGAACAGCGTGCGATTGGGCAGGTCGGTGAGCGAATCGTGCCGCGCCATGTGCGCCAGGCGGGCCTGGGCCTTGTGGCGCTCGGTGACGTCCTCATAGGTGACGACCCAGCCGCCAAGCTCCATCCGCTTGTGATTGAGCTTGATGATGCGGCCATCGCTCAGATGCCGATGCAGTGTATGCTCGCCCTCGCGTAGCCTCTCGACATAGTCTGCATAGAGCCGCGCACCCGTGGTGTTCGGATGGATGCCCAGCTCGCAGCTGTGCTCCATGATCTCGCGCATCGAAACGCCCGGCTTCACGACGTCAGGCGCCAGTCCATACATCTCGATGTAGCGGCGGTTGCAGACGATCACGTGCAGGCTCGAATCGAGCATGCACAGCCCCTGGCTCATGTTGTTCAGCGCCGCGTCAAAGCGGCGATACTGCTCGCTCAATTCCTCGACCGCGCGCTCGCGCTCGGTAATGTCCTCATAGGTGGCGACAAAGCCGCCTTCGGCCAGCGCGCAGTAGCGCACCGAGACCACGGTGTCGTTCGACATCCGCCGCCGCATCGGCGAGGAATCGTTACTGTCGATCCGCGTGTGGAGGGTTTCCAGAATTTGCTGGAGGCTGTATTCGGACGCGAAGGCGCCGTTCGCCATCGATCGTTCGACCAGCTTCGAGATATGCGTGCCGGGAGCGGCTTCCGCGGGCGACAGATGGTAGATCGTCCGGTAGGTGGTGTTGCAGACGCGCAGGCGCATATCGCTGTCGTAGAATGCGAGGCCGTGCGCCATGTTCTCGAGCGCGGCGTCCAGCATGAAGTTCTGCTGCTTCAGCGCCTCTTCATATTGCAGCCGTTCGGTGACGTCTTCATGCACCGTCACCCAGCCGCCGTCGGGCATGAACCGGGAGGTCGCCTGGACCTTTCGGCCGTCGAAGCGCGTCACCAGGATCAGCCTCGGGTTCCGGGTGCGCACATCGTCGTTTCGGCGCGCCTGGAATTCGTCCTTCGACATGCCGGGCAGATTGCCGCGCGACGCCCAATGCTCGACGACGTCGCGATGCGTGACGCCCGGTTTCACGATCTCGGGGTCGAGGTCGTAGAATTGGAGGAATCTCTCGTTGCAGACGACGACACGGCTGTCGGCATCATACATGATGAGGCCGTGCGACATGTGGGCGAGCGCATGTTGGCTGCGTTCGGTTTGAAGCTGCAGTTCCGCTTCGAGCCGGGCCCGGCGCGTGACGTCGTCGCAGATCGTCATCCAGCCGCCCCCGGGCAGCGGCTTCATATCGAGGGACAGCACGAGGCCGTTCGGCGGCCGCTGCTCGGTCCGGAACGGCTTGCCCGCCTCGATCATCTTCACGCGCTTGGCATAGAGCGCATCCAGCTCACTCACTGGAAAATTGCCGAGCGAGGCGCTGTGGGCGAGCACGTCGCGATAGCTGGTGCCGAGCCGCACGACCTCGGCCGACATGTTGAACATGGTAAGATAGCGCTGGTTGACCAGAACGATCCGGTTGTCGGCGTCGTAGACGCACACGCCCTGCTCCATGTGGTCGAGCGCGAGCTGGCTCAGCGCAAGAAGGGCCCCCGGGCCTTGCTCGCGGCGTGCACCAAGCTCGTTGTCGTGGGTCGAAGTCATGGGATCGGCGGGGTCTCGGCGGGCAATAAACCTAACGCAACGCAATTCCGGTGCCGAGGGTAGCGAAGACCAGGGAAAATTCCCTTAAGCGCAGTAGTTTACGGAGGGTGACTGACGATGGAGAGACGCGTTGCCCGCACGACGCAACGCTCGAAACGCAGGTTGCTTTGTGCCGTCATCCTGAGGTGCCGGAGCGAAGCGGAGGCCTTGAAGGACGACGGCCCGGCTGTATCCCGGCCGTCCATTCTTCGAGGCTCGCCGGCTGCGCACGGCGAGCGCCTCAGGATGACGGAGCTAGAGCGCGGCCCGCGTGCCTGCTCAAGGCCCGTACAGCACGAGCTCCGTGTCGGTGAGGTCGCCGAGCTGGGGCTGATGGGGGCCCTTGAAGTATTTGCGGCCGCGCTGCTCGGTGTACATACCGACGAGGCCCGGAATCGGGCCATTGGAATCGATGGCCACCGAGATCTTGCCGAGCCGCAGCAGCAGCCGGCCGATGCGGCCGGCGCAGGCGGCGTATTCGGCGGCGCTGCGGCAGTAGATCAGCTTCATCGCAGGCGGCGCGATGAAGCCGCGGCGGATGCGCACCGGTTGCAGGATGAAGGGGAACGTTCCCTTCTGCGTGCGGCAGACGAGGCTGAGGCAATTGTAGCGCGCATGCCGCTTCAGCAGCTCGGTCTCGTCGTCGGAAAGCCCCTCGATCGTCTTGGCGTGCTGCGAGATCACCTCGATCTTGCTCCAGCGCGGGGCGCGCGCCAGCGCCGGCACCGAGAAGAATATTCCGCGGCAATAGGCGCGAAAGCCCTGCGTCTCGATAATCGGCCAGGTCCACGGCGCCGGGCTGATGTTGAGATAGGTGACCTCCTTGTGCCGCTGCGCGATCTTGGTCAGCAGTGGAGCGTAGTTGCGGTACGCCGGATCGACGTACCAGCTCGACAGATTGCACTGGATGGCGGTCTCTTCGCCGTCCTTCCGCGCCGTGTAGATCAGCAGCAGCACGCCGACCGGCGTGCCGTCATTGTCGAGCATATAGCCGAAGCGCGGATAGCCCTCCGGCACGGGCCGGAAGGCCTGTCGGCGCAGGCCCTGGATCCAGTAGTTGCGCGAGCGGCCGACGAAGCCGCGCGTCAGCAAGTCCGCGATCGCTTCGACGTCGGACTCGGTGATTTCGCGGCATCGGACCTTGGTGTGGATCACGCTTGTCTTGCCCGTGGAAATGGTAGGCCTCGTTCGCTTAGCGCCAGCCTTCGCCACGGGCATCGGCCGCGAGCTGCGGCTGCATGCCCAGAATGTCCCGCACCTTGGCGGGCCAGGCGGAAAGATCGGTGCCGTGAGTGTGGAACATGGCGACAGCGAGCCGGTCCATGCCGAAAGCAACGCAGCCGGTGTGCGCCGGCTCGCCATTGGCGTCCTGGATGCCCCAGGTCGTGCCGAAATGCTCGCGGTGATAGTTGAAGCTCATGCAGGCGGTCGGCTGCTCTTCCGAGCGCAGCGGAATGAGGAGCTCGAACTTGAGCTGCTGCTGCTTCTGGCTCACCGCCTTCATCTGGCCGACGCGGCCGAAGAACGGATCGCTGGCATAATCGACGCGGAAGGTCAGGCCGAGATCGCGGGCGATCGCCTGCGCGCGCACCATCCAGCGCTCGCGGAAGTCGGCGACGTCCTCGGGTGTGCCGATGCAGACATATTCGCGCATCCGGAACGATTGCAGCCGGTCGAGATGCTTCGACGGTTCGCGGCGGAAGCAGTCGGCGGCGACGTCGAAGCGCACGCCGCCCTTCGGCAATTGTCCGCGGCTCGCCGCGATCGGATAGACGGGATAGCAGGCCGCCGGCGACAGCACGAGATCGGCGGGCGAGAGCGAAGTGGTCCAGTCGCCGCCGGCATCGAAGCGGCTCACCGCGGCGTTGATCTCGCGTTCGGTGCCGTGCAGGCCGCAGACGCAGCCGAGCAGGTTCGGAAAGCTCTTCAGGTAGCCGGATTTCTCGAGCTGGGCGCGGCTCATCACTGGCGGGAAGCGCATCACCTCGGTGCCAGCTTCGCGATGGTTCGTGATCAGCGCGGCGAGCCGCTCGACGATGCCCTCATAGAGTGCGGTACGGGCGTAGACGCCGTCCGAGCCCATGCGGTGGAACAGCTTGTCGGCGAGATGGTCGAGTGGATCTGCGATTTGCGGAGCGGTCTCGGGCGAATCGGGGAGGACGGCAATATTCATGGAATGTCCTGCTATCTCAAGTTTGTTCTTGTTGGTTTAGTCGCGAAGGCTCAATGGCACGCCGCTCATCAGCGTCGAGGTGGCGGCGTTGGCCAGGATGCGGTCGTTGTTGATCATGATCGGCGACGACAACACGTCGCGCAGGTGGCGGCCCATGGTGAATTCGCCGTCGTTGCGGTAGCCGGAAAGGCCCGCGGTGCGCATCGCATGCATCACGGTCTCGACCGCGAGCTCGGAGGCCTGCACCTTCAGAAGCGTGATCGAGGACTGGAAGTCGAGCGAGCTCAGCGCGCGCTCGTCATGCTCGGCGCGGGCGAAGACGTCGAGATTGGCGGCGATCAGCGCGCGCAATTTGGCCAGCGACATCTTCGCGGCGGTGAAGTGCGACGCGGCCGGCGGCATCTGGCCGCCCGAGCTGCGCGCCGCTTTGCGGATGAAGGCCTGCGCGCGGGTCACGGCCGCGGCGGCGATGCCGGCCCAGGCTGACGACCAGCACAGATGCGCAAACGGCGTCATGGTCTGGGCGTGGATCTTGTCGTAGGATTCCGGGAAGACGCGGTCGGCGGGGCAATCGACTTTCAGCTCGAAACCTGTCGAGCAGGTGCCGCGCATGCCGAGCGTTTCCCAGCCCTGCGTCTGCTTCAGCGAATAATCGTCCTTGGCGAGTGCCAGCAGTACCTGATCGGAGGCTGCGGCTTCGGTGGCGCGGCGAGCGATGGTGACGAGACCATCCGCCTCGGCGCCGTAGGAGATCACGGTGGCGTCGCGCACGAGCGAGACGGTGTCGCCGGCGTGATCGATGGCAGCCGCGCTGGCGCGGATGTTGCCGCCGTTCTGGCCTTCGGTGGTGGAGGAGGCGAGCAGCCACTGGTCGCGGGCGACCCGGCGCATCATGGTTTCCATCCAGGGAATGCCGTGGCCATGCCTGACGACGCAGGCGACCTTGGTCTGGTGCATCGCGTAGATCATCGCGGTCGAGGCGCAGGCGCGCCCGAGCGTGTAGCAGATGTCGGTGACGTCGTAGATCGAGGCACCGAAGCCGCCGTACTCGACCGGGATCATGACGCCGAGCAACTTCTGCTCGCGTGCGACCTCGAAAGCCTTGTGCGGGAAGCGGGCGTCACGATCGACAGCGTCTGCGTCGGCAGCCGCCGCCGCGGCGGTCCGGGCCGCGCGTTCGGTCAAGGAGGGACCCTGCTCGAGGAAGCTCGCCTGGGTTTCGTCGACAGTGAGGACTGCTTCACGCACGTTCATACTCGTCCGCCTCCGGTTCGTCGTTCAGGATCGCCGGCATCATTCGCCATGCCGCGTAAGCGATCCTCCGACCATCTTTGCTTGTGAGACGAGGCTACGGATTTAATTCAAATTCGTCGATGAAATAGAGGGTAAACAAAGCGCAATTCCGGACGAACAGTTAAGGCCCGGTTGTCTGCAGCGCCCGAATTTCCGCGATCGCGTTAGTGATCTGGAAGAGGCCGAATTTTAATCAATCTGAGTCATCGTTTACTAAGAAAGGCGAAGTAATCCTCGCGCCCATTGTGGGACCGGCTGCCCGCGGCCATCCTGGCCGTCAGTCCGGTCCGCCCCGATAGATAAATGGGAATTTGCCGATGCAGGCCTTCGATACCGACGTCCGCGATCGAATCATCAAGCTGGTGAAGGGCATCCTCGAACAGAACTCGCTCGCCGCGGACATCACGCCGTCGGCCAGGCTCGTCGATGTCGGCCTGACCTCGATGGACATGGTCAATTTGATGCTGGGCGTGGAGGCCGAGTTCGACTTCACCATCCCGCAGTCCGAGATCACGCCGGAGAATTTCCAGTCCGTCGAGACGCTGGAGCGGATGGTCGCGACCCAGTTGCAGCCGGCGACGGCGGCTTAGTCAAGCGCACGAATCTCTCCCGGGTCATTCTGGCCTTCGCCGGGACGACAGGGAGCGTGGAGGTAGCGCTGAGCGCGCCTCGCGGCATTGACCCCGGCCCAACGCCCCCGTTCCAAAACCATCGCAAAACTGGCATAGCTTCTTCACGTAATCGCGTAGCGCTGATAGGGTGGAGCAGGCATGACGCAGGCGGTATTGGGCATCATCGGCGGCTCCGGCATCTACGACCTGCCGGGACTGCAAGACGCTCGCGAAGAGGTGATCGAGAGCCCCTGGGGCGAGCCTTCTGCTCCCTTGCGACGGGGCTCGATCGCCGGCCTGCCGGTCGTGTTCCTGCCGCGGCACGACAAAGGCCACCGGCTGTCGCCCTCCGACATCAACTACCGCGCCAATATCGACGTCCTGAAGCGGGCCGGCGTCACCGACCTGATCTCGCTCTCGGCCTGCGGCTCCTTCAGGGAGGAACTGCCGCCCGGAACCTTCGTTCTCGTTGATCAGTTCGTCGACCGTACCCACAAGCGCGAGAGTTCGTTCTTCGGCAGGGGCTGCGTCGCGCATGTGTCGATGGCGCATCCGGTCTCGCCGCGGTTGCGGATCCATCTCGCGGCCGCGGCTGAGGCCGAGGGCATCGCGTTCGCACGCGGCGGAACCTATGTCTGCATGGAGGGGCCGCAATTCTCCACCTATGCGGAAAGCATGACGTACAAGACGCTGGGCTATTCGGTGATCGGCATGACCAACATGCCCGAAGCGAAGCTCGCCCGTGAGGCCGAGATCTGTTACGCCACCGTGGCGATGGTGACGGATTTCGACTGCTGGCATCCCGATCACGATGCCGTCACCGTCCAGGACATTATCCGCGTGCTGACCTCGAACGCCGACAAGGCGAAGGCGCTGGTGGCGCGGCTGGCAAAGGATTTCCCGCGCGACCACGAGCCGTGCCCGATCGGCTCGGACCGCGCGCTCGACACTGCGCTGATCACGGCGCCCGAAGCGCGCGACCCGGAGCTTTTGAAGAAGCTCGATGCGGTGGCGGGACGCGTGCTGCGCGGTTGAAGCGAAAGGCAGAATGCCATGAAGGTCGACGGCAAGCATTTCCGCAGCATCTGGCGCGATCGCGACGGCTGGTCGGTCGGCGCGATCGACCAGCGCAGGCTGCCTCATGAGTTCGTCGTTGCGAAGCTGACGTCATGCGAAGACGCCGCGGTCGCCATCCGCGACATGCTGGTGCGTGGCGCGCCGCTGATCGGCGCCACGGCGGCCTACGGCATGGCGCTCGCGATGCGCGAGGATGCCACCGACGCCGGCCTGAAGCGCGCCTACGAGACGCTCGTCGTGGCGCGCCCGACCGCGATCAATCTGAAATGGGCGCTGGACGAGATGCGCACGACGCTCGCACCGATCGATTCGGTTGAAAGGGCGGAGGCGGCGTATGCGCGGGCCGACGAGATTGTCGAGCAGGACGTCGAGATCAACCGTGGCATCGCCGGTAACGGCCTGAAGTTGATCGAGGCGATTGCGGCGAAGAAGAAGCCGGGCGACACAATCAACGTGCTGACCCATTGCAATGCCGGCTGGCTTGCCACCGTTGACTGGGGCACGGCGACGGCGCCGATCTATCTCGCACACGAGCGCGGCATCAATGTCCACGTCTGGGTCGACGAGACCCGCCCGCGCAATCAGGGCGCCTCGCTCACCGCCTGGGAACTCGGTCATCACGGCGTGCCGCACACGGTGATCCCCGACAACACCGGCGGGCACCTGATGCAGCACGGCATGGTCGATCTCGCCATCGTCGGCACCGACCGCGTCGCGGCCAATGGCGACGTCTGCAACAAGATCGGCACCTATCTGAAGGCGCTCGCCGCGCACGACAACGGCGTGCCGTTCTATGTGGCGCTGCCATCGCCGACGATCGATTTTGCGGTCGATGACGGCATTCGCGATATTCCGATCGAGCAGCGCAGCGGCATTGAAGTTTCTGACATGACCGGCCGTACCGCCGATGGACGGCTCGAGACGGTGCGCATCGTGCCGGAGGGATCGCCAGTTGCCAACTACGCCTTCGACGTCACGCCGGCGCGTCTCGTCACCGGCCTCATCACGGAGCGCGGCGTGCTGAAGCCGGATCGAGACTCACTCGCTGCCGCCTTCCCTGAGCGGATTGCCACTGCGGCGAAGTAGATTTTGGTTGGGCGGCATCCCGCCACAGCTGTCGTTGCTCTGCTGCGCTCGCAATGACGAGGCCGTGACGACCGCGGATGCGAATCTCTCTCCCTCACCCTGAGGAGCCGCGAAGCGGCGTCTCGAAGGGCGAGGGGCACAAGCGGGGCCTTCATCCTTCGAGACGCGCGCTAAAGCGCGCTCCTCAGGATGAGGGATTGGCAGCGCAATTAACCGAGCTTCAGCCCCGTCGCCGCCTCGAGTTCCCGAATCGCCTGCGCGCCGCTGGCGACCTTGATCGTGGTCATGCCCATTTCGCGCGCGGGTTTCAGATTGACGCCGAGATCGTCGAGATAGACGCAAGTCTTCGGATCGACCTTCAGGGTGTCGACCATCATTTTGTAGATGCGCGGATCGGGCTTGCGCAGGCCGATCTTGGCGGACTCGATGACGTGGTCGAACAGCACCATCACCTCGGCGACGTAGAGTGAGCGCCCGGTCATGCTGCCGATGGCGTTGGCGGGCAGGTTGTTGGTGATGCAGCCGGTCTTGAAATTCGCCTTGATGCGTTTCAACGCCTCCACCATGTCAGGGCGAAGATCGCCCTGGAGCAGCGGCAGCACTTCGCGGCCGCGCACCTCCGCGCCGAGCGCACGTGATTCGTCGGCGAACAGCTTGTCGAAGGTTTCGATATCGACCTCGGCACGCTCGAACTTGGCCCAGGCATTTTCCAGATGGTTGGCGGCGTTGGTGCGCCGGATGATGTCGATGGGCAGCCCGCGCTCCGTCTCGAACCGCGCAAACGCCTCGAACGGCGAGCTCGTCAACACGCCGCCAAAATCAAAGATCACAGCCTCGATCGCCAATGTCCTGCCCTCGTCAATTCCTTTCCAAGAGGGCTAGCATGCGATATCGGCAAGGACCAGTCCGAAGCATCCCCCGACCTCACCCATGCCGACGCCAGAGCATGTTCCCATGAAGAAGCTTGTTACATTCATTATAGCCGCGCTGCTGCTCGCGACCCCCGCCCATGCAATCGTCGGCGGCGGCACGCCGCAGGCCGATGGCGTTGCGCGCGCCGTCGTCACCATCGTCGGCTCGCGTGGCAATTTCTGCACCGGCAGCCTGATCGCGCCGAAGCTCGTGCTCACGGTTGCCCACTGCGTGCAGCCCGGCGCGGACTACAAGATCGTCGATCGCGGTGCCGACGGTCAGCCGCAGTTGCAGAACGTTCGCACCGTCGCGATCCATCCGAACTTCAACATGCAGGCGATGCAGGTGCATCGCGCCACCGCAGACGTGGCATTGCTGCAACTCGAAATTCCACTCAAGGGAAAATCGGCAGTGCCGGTCGGCATGCCGAATATTCCGATCCAGGTCGGTAGCCGCTTCGTGATCGCCGGCATTGGCGTCACGGTGCGCGGTGATGGCAAGAGCGGCGGCGCGACGCGCGTCGCGGCGCTCGTGGCCACCGGTCAGCCCGGCACGCTGCAGATCCGGCTGGTCGATCCCGTAACCAACGGTGTTCGCGACGGAATCGGCGCCTGCACTGGCGATTCCGGCGGCCCCGTGTTCGAAGACAAGCCCAATGGCACGGTGCTCGTCGGCGTCATCAGCTGGTCCACCGGGCCGAACGGCGCCGACGGCTGCGGCGGATTGACCGGGGTCACACCGCTCACGCTCTATCGCGACTGGATCTTGCAGACAGCGCGGAGCTGGGGTGCGGCGCTGTGATTTGACCGCAAATTGATCTATGTCATTTTGCAGTGGAAGCGCGATGGGCGACCATGCCCGTCGCGGAGGAAACGCGCCGTCCGGTGAAGGGCGGCCACAAAAACAAGCAAGGCATAGAAGCAACAATGAATATCGCTGTTCGCAGTCACGCCACGGCCAAACAGGCTTCTGAACATTTCGACGTGCTGATCGTCGGCGCCGGCATCTCCGGCATCGGCAGCGCCTATCACCTGACCAAGCAGCTTCCGGGCACGGGCTACGTGATCCTGGAAACGCAGGAGACGTTCGGCGGCACCTGGACCACGCATCGTTATCCCGGCATTCGTTCCGATAGCGATCTCCACACCTTCGGCTATCGCTTCAAGCCCTGGATTGGACCGCCGATCGCGACCGCCGAAGAGATCCTCGCCTACATGAACGAGGTGATCGAGGACAACGATATCGCCCGTCACATCCGCTACAAGCACAAGATCAATTCCGCGAGCTGGTCGAGCGAGCAAAATCTCTGGACCATCGAGGCGGTGACGACCGACACGGGTGAGCCCAAGATGTTCACCGCCAATTTCCTCTGGATGTGCCAGGGCTATTATCGCCATTCGGAAGGGTATACGCCGGAATGGAAGGGCATGGACCGCTTCAAGGGCCGGATCGTCCATCCGCAGACCTGGCCGGATGATATCGACCTGACGAACAAGAAGGTGGTCGTAATCGGCTCGGGCGCGACGGCGGCAACGCTGGTGCCGAACATCGCGGACAAGTGCGCGCATGTCACCATGCTGCAGCGCTCGCCGACCTATTTCCGTCTCGGCCGTAACGCGATCGAGCTCGCGGAGGAGCTGCGCCGGCTCCAGGTCGATGAGGAATGGATCCACGAGATCGTACGGCGCAAGATCCTGTTCGAGCAGGACGCCTTCACCAAGCTCTGCGTGTCCAAGCCCGAGCAGGTCAAGAAGGAGCTGATCGGTCAGATCAGCGCGGTCCTCGGGCCCGACTATGACGTCGAGACGCATTTCACGCCGACGTATCGGCCCTGGCGCCAGCGCATCGCGTTCGTGCCGGACGCCGATCTGTTCAAGGGCATCGCCAGCGGCAAGGCTTCTGTCGTCACCGACGAGATCGAATGCTTCGTTGAGAACGGCATTCAGCTCAAGTCGGGCAAGCTGCTCGAAGCCGACGTCATCGTCACCGCGACTGGTTTCAACCTCGCCGCCCTCGGCGACATCGCCTTTGAGGTCGACGGCAAGCCGCTGGCCTTCGGCGACACCGTCACCTATCGCGGCATGATGTTCACGGGCGTGCCGAACATGGTCTGGGTGTTCGGCTATTTCCGTGCGAGCTGGACGCTGCGCGTCGATCTCGTCGCCGATTTCGTCTGCCGGCTGCTCGGCCACATGAAGGCCAAGGGCACGAAGAAGGTCGAGGTCAAGCTGCGCGCCGAAGACCACAACATGCCGATCCTGCCCTGGATCGATCCGGAGAACTTCAACCCCGGCTACATGATGCGCAACATGGACCTGTTGCCAAAGCGCGGCGACAAGCCGGAATGGCAGCACAGCCAGGACTACTGGATCGAAAAGGACGAGATTCCGAAGACGGATCTGGACGACAAGGCGTTCGTGTACGGGTGAGCGGCGCCAAAGGTTTCCCGACCGGATGAACGGCTGGTCTGCGTCGGCAACTTTCGAAGGCGAGTTCTCGAACGTCCCACGCTCCTCCGCCGGCAAGGGTGTCGTGCGCTGTGCGTGGTAGACGCTACCGCTTCTGCTCCGTGGGCTTGCGAGGCGGGCGCGGGGCAGCGGCGGCGGCGGGCGTACCGGCCATCTTGTTGGCGGCCTCGCTGACGTCGAGCAGTGAGCGACGGATATCCTCGATGTAGCTCGCCGATTTCTTCTTCATGGTGTTGGCGAGCTCGCGCAATTCCTTGATCTTCTCGAACAGCTCGTCGGCCTTGCCGTCGACGAAGCCGGGTACCACGCCCTCGATCTTGGTGACCGCCTTGTCGAAGCCTGCAAAGGCGCTGTCGACCTTGGCCATGACGGAATCGATCTCGTCGCCCTTGGCCTTGAAATCGGCGGTGTAGTTCTCGAATGTGCGCAGACCCTCCTTGATCGCGGGGGGCGTTGCTCACGATCGCGCGGTCGACACTGTGCAGGGTCTCGACGATGGATTCGGCATCGCTGAGATCGGCGGTCAGCACCGGGATGCCGTCGGAATCCAGGGGCACCGGCGGCGCGGAGGGGGCGCCGCCGACCAGCGAGATCGCGGCGACGCCGGTGAGGCCCTGGAACTCGATGCCCGCCACGGTGTCCTTGCGGATCGGCGCGGTGTTGTCGAGCATCACCAGCGCGACGATCTTGCGCGGATTGTCCAGCTTGATCGACAGGATCTGTCCGGCCGGCACGCCGTCGAAATTGACCGGGCCGCCGCGGCGCAGCCCGCTTGCGGAACCGCCTTCGAACACCACGCGCAACTGGCTGCGGCTCTGAATGGCGCGCCATTTCTGCACGCCGAGCAGGCCGCCGAACGCCAAGGCGATCACCGCCAGCGTTGCCGTTCCGATCACCAGATTGCTCGCGCGTGCCATGCGGGGCGATTCTACGGCCAAAGCGGGGAAGTTGGAAGGATGATGCTTCGGCCGCGATGTTTAAGCAGGGCGGGTTAGCGAAGCGTAACCCGCCACCGTCTCTCGTGTGCGTGACAGCGAATCGGCTGATTACGCGACACTAATCCGCCCTACGCGACATCAATGCCCGGCCGCGCGTTTTGCCGCAGCATTATTCAGAACGATCAGGGCATCGACGGCCACGCCCGTTTTGGAGTTGATTAGGAACGGGTTGATGTCGATCGAGGCGATCCGGTCGCCGGCATCCGCGATCAGGTTGGACAGGCCGACCAGCGCCTTCACCGCGGAGGTTTCGTGCAAGGCCGGCTTGCCGCGATAGCCGCGCATCTTGATGCCCGCCTTGGTGCGGCCGACCAAAACCCGCGCCTCGGTCTCGTCCAGCGGCGCGCCGGCGAGCGCGACGTCCTTCATCAGCTCGATGTCGATGCCGCCGGTGCCGAACAGCACGACGGGGCCCATCTCGGCGTCGAGGGACGCGCCGACCACGAGCTCGAGATCGGCCTTGACCTGCTGTGCAATCAGGATGCCGTCGAGCTTCGGCTTGCCCTTCAGCTTCTTCACGCGCGCGGTGATGTCGACGAATGCCTTTTTCACATCGGCGGCATTGTTGAGGTTCAGCACCACGCCGCCGATGTCCGACTTGTGCAGGATCTCGGCGCTGACGACCTTCGCCACGACCGGAAAGCCGATCTGCCTGGCGATCTTCACGGCTTCCGCCGCCGTCTGTGCGATCGCCTCCTTCGAGATCGGAATGCCATAGGCCTTCAGAAGCTTTTTCGAGGCGACCTCGTCGAGCGCGGCGCCGTTCGCCGATTTCAGCGTTTTTTCCAGCACTGCGCGCGCGGCCGGCTTCGAGCTCGACACGATGTCGGGCACTTCCTTGCGCAGCTTCGCATAGTCGAGCAGCGACTTGATCGCGGTCACCGCGCGGTCCATGCCCTGCATGACCGCAAGATGCGGCAGCGATTTGCGCAAGGTCTTGGTGAACTCGGTAAAGCCGATCGACATCGCGCTGATGTAGATCACGGGCTTCGAGGCCTGGCTCGCCATCTCGTTGACGATGCGCAAGTTTCGCTCGCGCTGCTCGTGCGGGGCCTTGGGCAGCTCGGAATCGACGATGACGATGTCGATATCGGGATCGTCGATCATCAGCTTGATCGACTTCATGTAGACGGAGGGGTCGACCACCGCAGCAAAGCCCGCGTCGAGCGGATTGCCGACGATCGACCCCGGCCCGAGCATCTTTGCCAGTTCGCCGCTGACATGCGGGCTGAGCGGCGCGAAGTTCAGGCCCTCCGCATAGAAGGCGTCGATCAGCATGCCGCGCTTGCCGCCGGACAGCGTGACCGCGGCGAGCCGGTCGCCTTTCGGTACCTCAGAGTGAACAAAACATTCCGTGGTCTCGATCAGCTCGTCGAGTCCGCCGACCCGGATGACGCCTTCGCGCGTTGCAATGGCGTCGAAGGTCTCGATCGAGCCTGCGAGCGCGCCGGTATGCGCCATCGCCGCTGCGCGGCCACCCTCGGATGCCCCGAGCTTGAGCGCAATCACGGGCTTGCTCGCGGCGCGCGCCGCCTTGCAGGCGTCGCGAAAGGCCTTGGTGTTGCGCACGCCTTCGAGATAGACGACGATCACCCTGATGCTCGGATCCTCGGCGAAATAACGCATCAGGTCCGGCGTCTCGAGTCCGGCCTCGTTGCCGGTCGTCACCATGTAGCCGACTCCGACGCCGCGATCCTCCAGCGCCTGGCGGATCGCCATGACGATGGCGCCGGATTGCCCGGCGATCGCCACCGCGCCCTGGTCCATGGTGACGGTGCGGTCGTCGATGTTGGTGAAGAGCTTTTCGCCAGCGCTCAAATTGCCGAGACAATTCGGACCGGTGACGGCAAGGCCGGTCTCGCGCACGGCCGCCTGCAATTCGGCGGCGAGCTTCTGGCTCTCGTCATCCTGCAACTCGCTGAAGCCCGAGGTGACGATGGTGGCCGAACGCGCGCCGGCTGCGGCGGCGTCGCGGATCACCTGCACGGCAAAACGTGCAGGCACCAGCACCAGCACGTGGTCCGGCTTTTCAGGGAGGCTCGCAAAGTCCTTGTAGCAGGGGACACCCCAGATGGTCTCGCGCTTGGCGTTGACCGGATAGAGCCCGCCCTCGTAGCCGTACTTGACCAGATTATTCCAGATGCGCTCGGCATAGTTGCCGGGCTTGTCGGTCGCGCCCACCAGCACGATGTTGTGCGGGTGCAGCATGGCGTGGATGCCTTTGACGACGTCACTCGCGTCGGGAGGCGGAGACCATGGGCGCGGAGAAACGGACGCAGCAGACACGTGGGCTTCCATGGCATGACCTCACCTATTGTTTTTGTTGCAGCGCGTTGTTTTGTTCTTTGGAGAGTTCCGGCGAGGCCATCGCGACAAGCACAATGCCGCCAGACGGAATGGGCGGGACTTCATGCGAGAAGGCTAGCATCACCGGACTTTTGGCGAAAGTGCGAACGATCCGGCAGCGTGACAACGATCGTCAACGCCGTGCTCCCGCAATCGCTGTTCTCACGCAGTGTCGAATTGTTCGGTCCGCTACCACACCTCACGCGGCCGTGGCGGCGAGGCGAGGCCGGCGAGCAGCACGGCGAGAATTCCCGTGAGGAAAATGCCGTCGAAGGTTCCTGCGCCGCCGATCGACGCGACGGGCGCGCCGAGACCGCCGATCTTGTCGAGGTTGAGGAGATCGGCCCCGATCAGAGTTCCCATCGAGCCGCCGATATAGGCGAGCGGCGCTGCATACTCGCGCGACAGCAGGAACGCCAGGATCGCGGTGGCGACGACAGGCACAAATACGGGCACCGCGATGCCAACCCCCCTGCACGGGCGCTGCCATCATGTGGATGATGAATGCGATTGCAATCACGGCGATCGCTGCTTTCACCCAGAGCTGATACCTCAGCACCAGATAGGTCGACATGATCGCCGGGATGACCGCGCCGCCGACATTGACTGCGAGCACCGTGCCCGGCCATTGCGTCACCAGTGGCACCACATAGCGCATGCCGAAGAAATCGACGATCTCGCCCGAGCGCACCACCTTGGCCGGCAGAACCGTGATCGGAATGTTGAAATAGCTGCCGACCAGCGAGCCGAACAGCAGGAGCAGCGCCATGCCTGGACCGACGCCTAGCCGCATATAGGCGTAGCGCAGGATGCGGAGCTGGATCAGGACGATCAGCCCGGCGAACGAACAATAGCACCAGGATGGAGAACAATCCTGGCGTGATCGGAAGGTACTGAACGTCGCCATTCATGGTCGGATCCGATCGCAGACGATTTCGACCGGCAGCATTCCACGGGACGGCAGGAATGACAAACCTATCCGTCGGCCCCGATCAATGTGGCATGCAGGATGTAGCGCTCCGGACCGGACGTGACAGCGTCGAACGGCCAACAGGTCGTGAGCACCAGTTCAAAATCCTGTGTTGCCGGATCGATGCCCGAGGCGTCGAAACGGACCACGGCCGAGGAGTCCGCGCGATAGCGAAAGTGTTTTCCGTCGCTGCGCGTGATCTCGATCACGTCGCCGATCGCAACATTCCGCAGGAAACGGAAATGCGTGTCGCGATGCGCGGCATAGACCGCAACGCCGCGTTCGCCGGCGTCGGCCGTTCGTTCGACATGGCCGGGGCCGAAGGCGAGCGCCTGGCCGCTTGAGCCGGCCAGCACGATGGCGTTGGCGCCGATCCGCTTCACCTCGATCCGTGCGACCGGCCAGGTGTCGGCCCATGACCATGGCTTCACCAACTCGCCCGTCGCAACGCTTCTGTCGAACGCGCGCTCCAGCATCACCTGCGCAAGCCACGCCTTGGCGTGGATGTAGGCGCCGTCGCCGAACAGGATGACGCCGACTAGCGCCAGAACCAGGGGGGGAGATGAAGCGGGGCATTGGTTCCGCCATGACGGCAAGGAAAAAGGCGCGCGCGGCTGTTGGTGTGGGACGGGCAGCCGCGCGCGCCGAAGTAGAGGAGTTCGGGGGCTCCTCTCTCAAGCGACATCAGTGAGCAAGGGCTGACGCCGGTTGAACACGAACAGGATCAGGGCGAGCACGATCAGGATCAGCCCTGCCGTCATTTTCAGCTCAGCCGAGGTTGCGGTCTTGGGCAGACGGATCGCATCGGGTGCGGCGGGCGTCGGCCTCCTCGCGGCCTGCTGGTCGCGCGCATCGGCATGGCGTTCGCGCAACTGCGCAGGCACCTGCTGCCGGTCGCCGAACACCTTCTCGAAATCCCAGCCGGCCGGCAGGTTGATCGGCAATTCGCTGAGCTTGAGCGGCTCGCCTTCGGGTCGGCTCGGCGTTTTGTCGACGGCGACGAGGCTGGTCAAGCGCGTGACGATCTGATGGTCGAGCGCCAGCGCCAGGATCGCCTTGTCGGCATCTTCCGGCGTCATCTCGCGCATGGTGCGCGCCACCTCTGCATCGCCGATCTTGCGCTGGGCCCAGAGTTTCGACAGGCCCTTGCCTTCGGCGGCGTTTTGCAGCGGCAGCGTCACCGACCACGGGCGGTCGCCGACGCGTCCCTTGATCTCGAGCGAGCCCGCGAGCTTGTCGAGCCTGGCCGCCAGCACCAGCGGCTCGTCGCGATAGACGTCGGGAATGATCGCCGGGGTGACGTCGGCGTTGGCCTCGGAGAACTTTGCGCTGAGACCAGTCACCGCCGGGTTCTCCAGCTTGGCGAACAGGCCGCGCATGCGCTCCTCGACCTGCTCGACGGAGCCGATATGGGTGAAGGCGCCGCGGCCGAGCTCAGCAGCGCGCGTCATCAGATAGGTGTTGGGCGCGGATCCGATGCCGACCATGAACACGCGCGAACGCCCGCGCATTGCGGTGATGGTCTCGAACAATTGCTGCTCGTTGCCGATCGCGCCGTCGGTCAGGAACACGACCTGGCGAACCATGTTCGTGTCGCCGAGCTTGTCGGTCAGCGCGGCGCGCATCGCCGGCACCATCTCGGTGCCGCCGCGCGCCTGCAAGGCGCTGACGAACGAGGTGGCTTCACCGACATGCGCGGCGTCCGCCGGGACGGAGGTCGGAAACAGCACGTCCATGGTGTCGTCGAAACGGATGACGTTGAAGCGGTCATTGGGCTGGAGGCGGCCGAGCGCGTAGGTCAGGCTCGCCTTGGCCTGGACGATCGAGGTGCCGCCCATCGAACCGGAATTGTCGATCACGAACACGACCTCGCGCGGCAGCGGTTTCTGCGTCGCCTGCTCGGCGCCGGGCGGTGTGACGAAGGCGAGCAGGTAATCGGCATCACCGACATGCTCGCGGAACAGGCCGACCGACGGTGCCTTCTCCGCTGCCGGCTTCCAGGTCAGCTCGAAATCGCGGTCGGCGGGCACGGCGCCATCGGCGAGCGTGACCACGCGCGTTGCATTGTCCGGGCTCTCGATCTTGACGTTGTGGTGATGGCTCTTGACCTCGCCGAGCGCAAAGCCCGCCTTCAGGCGCACCGTGATGCTGGTCGGGTTGACCGGCGCGTTCTTGGCGGGATCCAGCACCGGCGGCGAGATGCGGTCGCGGTCCGGCACCGGGGCCGATGTCGTCGCACCCCAACCGGAGCCGTCCTGGCGGAAGTCGACGCTCTGGACGATCGGCGCCGGATTGTAGCGCGGGCCGACCACCAGCGGCAGGCGCAGCGAATATTCGTTGCCGGATTGGTGCACCGGCTCCTGGTACTCGATCTGCACCAGCACAGTTTCGCCGGGACCGATATTGGCGACCGAGTTGGTGAAGATGTTCGGCCGCTCCTGCTCGGTGAGCGCGGCCTTCTGGCCGGCGCGGCGCGCCTGCTCGTAGATCACACGCGCCTGCTGCCGCTCCTTGATGTCGCCGACGATGACGCGGTCGCCGACCACCATCTTCAGCGTGTCGACGGCGCCGCCGGTGGGGAGCGGATACACGTAGGTCGCCTCGACCCAGTCCTTGGTCGGGTTACGGAAGACCTGTGTGACCCTGGCGCGCAGCGTCGGGCCTGATACCGTGACGTCGACATCGATGCCGAGGCGGATCGCTTCGGTGTAGGCGCCGTCCTCTTTCAGAAGGAGACTGCCGGACCGGGCATCGCCGGGCTGGAGCAGGCTGGCCTGCTCTGATGTCGCCGACCAGCCCGGCGTGAAGCTCACCAGCAAGGTCACGAAGGCGACAAGCATCACCGCGATGCCTTGCACGAGAAGAAACAGTCCGATCTTGATCAGCCGGCCCAGCATGGGGTGTTCGTCACTGTCGGCTGCGTCGTAGGTGTCCATTTGGCCTGCTCCCGAAGGATGTTTGACGGCCTGGAGCATCGGCCGGGAGCGGCTGATTTCGCGAGCAGAATGATCAGCAATGTTCCGCCGTGGCCGGCCGGGGTGGCCGTTGCCGAGGCTGCCATGTGCGGTTTTGTGCTGACTTGTCCGCCCTGCTAGAATGACCGCTCTGGAGCAGGGTAGACGATGCAGACGCAGGATAAACTCACCGACAAGCAGCTTTCGGACGAGCAGAGCCGCGAAATCGCAGAGACCATTCGCGAGGAGCTGGCCAGGCGCCGGATCTCGCGGCAGGCGCTGGCCGAGCAGGCCAGGCTCAGCCTGTCCACGCTGGAGAAGGTGCTTGGCGGGCGCCGGCCGTTCACACTCGCGACAACCGTGCGGCTGGAGCAGGCGCTGGGCGTGTCGCTGCGCAAGAACTCCGTCGCAGTGGCGCCTCCGGCAGCAAGCGATGTCGCGCCCGACAGCCTCGGTTCCTATTCGCATCGGGCGGTGACCTGGCTGGAAGACGTCTACATCACGCTGCGGCCGTCTTTCGGCGATAAGGACGCGATCTTCGCCTATCGCACCGAGATCGTCTGGGAGCCCAAGGTCTCTTCACTGGTTTTCCGCGAGGGCGAGCGGACCGATGCCGCCTATGAGCACACCGGCGAAGTCGCGGTCCCGCATCAGTCCGGCTTCATCTACCTCGTCATCATCAAGCACGGCCAGCATCGCGTGATCACGGTATCGCGGCCGACCGTCGCCGGTGAGATGTACGGCATCATCTCGACGCTCCGCGCCGGCCCCGGGTCGCAGCTGACGCCGATCGCGGCGCCGATCGCGTATGTGCCGCTCAGCAACGTTCCGCAACCGTCTTTGGGGCGGGTCGCGCCCGACGATTCCAACCATGCACTCTATCGCAGTCATCTGCGCCGCACGGTCGACGAGTCGTTCGCGTTGTTCCTGCCGGGATAGTTTGTCTCGGCGGCATGCGTGCAAAAAAATAGCGGCCTCTCGGCCGCTATTTCGTCGAGGTTCGCGCAGTGGACGCGGGCTAGCCGCTGGTTTCGGCGCTGATGATGGGGCCGAACAGCTCCCACTGGCCGTTCTTGAACCGCCACATCTTGAGCTGTTCGATCGGCGCGAAGTCGGCGGGCGAGGTGTTGATCGTGATCCCCGGGATCAGCGTGTCGGGGGCGAAGTCCTTCAGGCTGGCGGCCTGCTTCATCACGTTCTCGCGGGTCAGATTGTCGCCCGCCTGCTTCAGCACCTGCACCATCGTCTGGGCTGCGGCGTAGCCGTAGACCAGATTGGCGTCCGAAATGTTTGCGCCGGGCATGTACTTGTCGATGAAGGCCATGAACTTCTTCATGCCCGGATCGTCCTTCCACTGCGGATCCGACGCATCCTTCAGATAGCCGGCCGACAGCACGCCTTCGGAGGCTTCGAGCCCGGCCGGCTTCATCACCGCGCCGATGGACACCGAGACGTCAGTCATCAGGTGCATCGGCTTCCATTCGAGCTCGGCGATCTTCTTGATCGCCTGCGCGGCGAATTTCGGCGTTGCGATGTTCACAAAGACATCGGCGCCGGTGCCCTTGAGCTTGACGATATGGGCATCGATCGAAGGCTCCGACGTCTCGTAGCTCTCTTCGGCCACGATCAGCTTCGACGCCTTGTCACCGAACACGTCCTTGATGCCGGCGACGTAGTCTTTGCCGAAGTCGTCGTTGGCATAGAAGATCGCGACCTTCGCGTCCGGCTTCTCCTTCAGAATGTACTTGGCGAAGATCCGCGCCTCGACCCGGTAGCTCGGTTGGAAGCCCATGGTCCAGGGGAAGTTTTGCGGATCGTTCCACTTGCTGGCGCCGGTCGCGAGGAAGAGCTGCGGCACCTTCTTGGCGTTGTGATATTTCTGCACGGCGGTCTGGGTCGGCGTGCCCAGCGCGTTGAACACCAGGAACACCTCGTCGCTCTCGATCAGCTTGCGGACCTGCTCCACGGTCTTCGGCGGAGAATAACCGTCGTCATAGGAAATGAAGTTGATCTTGCGGCCGTTGATGCCGCCCTGGTCGTTGATCATCTTGAAATAGGCTTCCTCGGTCTTGCCGATGACGCCGTAGGCGGAAGCCGGACCGGAATAGGCCTCGACGTTGCCGATCTTGATCTCGGTGTCGGTGACGCCCGTGTCGTACGCTTTCTGGGCGAGGGCGCCTTGGGCCGTGAACAATGTCAATGCTGTTGCTGCGGCAAGCAGGGAGAGTTTCCTGTTCATGAAGATTCCTTGGGGTTCTTCTGGGTTGGAGCAGGCACGTCGAAAAAGAAAAGCGCCCGCGAGAGGGGCGCTTTGATCAGGCGTTGGCGGCTTTCTTGTCGACTTCGGAAGCCACCGAGAACTCCTTGCGCAAGGTCGGCTTGTGGATCTTGCCGGTGGCGTTGCGCGGCAGCGCTTCGACGAAGCGGACCTGGCGCGGGCATTTGAAGCGCGCGAGATTCGCCGCGCAATGCGCGAAGACATCGGCCTCGGTCAGGCTTTGGCCCGGCTTCACCGCGACGATGGCGAGGCCCACCTCCCCCCATTGCGCGTCGGGAATGCCGATCACCGCGGCTTCGGCGATCGCCGTGAGCTGGTGCAGGACGTTCTCGACCTCGGCCGGATAGACGTTCTCACCGCCGGAGATGTACATGTCCTTCCAGCGGTCGACGATGTAGTAGAAGCCTTCCTCGTCGACGCGCGTTGCGTCGCCCGTGTGCAGCCAGCCGTCGGTGAAGGAGGATTTGTTCGCCTCAGGCCTGTTCCAGTAGCCGGGCGTGATGTTCGGTCCCTTCACCCAGAGCTCACCAAGCTCGCCGACATCGGCGTCGCTGCCGTCGGGCCGCACGATGCGGACTTCGGTGTGGAGCACCGGCTTGCCGGCGGAGCCCGCTTTGCGCGCTGCGTCTTCACGGTCCAGCACCAGCACGGCCGGCGAAGTCTCGGTCATGCCGTAGCCCTGCTGGAGCGCGACGCCGCGCGCCTCCCAGACTTTCAGCAGCGGCACCGGCATCGGTGCGCCACCGACGCCACCGACGATCAGCCGGGTAAGATCGGTGGTCGCGAAGGCCGGATGCTGCGCCATGAACTGATAGATCGCCGGCACGCCGAAGAACACGTTGAGGCCCTGTGCGGGATCGTTGATCAGGCCGAGCGCCGTGCCGGGATCGAAGGCACGCATGATCATCACGGTGCCGCCGGCATGCAGCACGGGATTGGTGTAGCAATTCAGCCCGCCGGTGTGGAACAGCGGCAGCACCGTGAGCAGCACCGAGGACGGCCCGATGCAGGCCGGGCCGCCGAGATTGACGCAATTCCAGAAGGTCATGCCATGGGTGATGGTCGCGCCCTTCGGATGGCCCGTGGTGCCCGACGTGTACATGATGGTCGAGACGTCATCGAGCGTGACCTCCTCGATGGCCTCCAGCGGCGTGGCGGCGGCGATGCCGGCCTCGTAGGCGCCGCCGGGGCCGAGCAGCAGGCTGGTCGCAACACCGCAGAGCTTTGCGACGCTATGCGCCGTCTCGGCGAGATCGGCGTCGTGAATCATCACCTTCGGCGCGCAGTCGCCGGTGATGAATTGGAGCTCGGGGACGGTGAGGCGGGTGTTCAGCGGCACGAAGATGGCACCGAGCCGCCCGCAGGCGAACTGCACCTCCAGCGTATCGGTCGTGTTCAGAGCGAGCACCGCGACGCGGTCGCCGCGCGAGACTTTCAGCGTGTGGCGAAGGAAGGAGGCAAGACGCGAGACGCGGGCGTCGAGCTGCAAATACGTGAAGCGGCGCTCGCTGGCGAGGTCGATGACCGCGACCTTGCCAGGCGTGCGGCGGGCATGATGAGCGATCCAGTCGTAGTAACGAACGGCCAAAAATCCCTCCCTCGGCGGTCTTGTGCCGCCTGCATTCTTATTGCCGTGCACCATGCCCGGCATGGCCCCGTGAGGCCAGCCGGAGTTTTGTGCATCGACGTTTTTTGTTTCCGAGTTGGCCCGCGAGGGGCGAAAAGCGTCTTGCGTTGAGTTGCTAGGCTATGGCCTGCGCGGAGCGGTTCCCCCAGCCAGCCACTCCGCGCAAGTGAGCCGCGAATGTTCCGGCCATGGTGGATGAGACGAATCCGTCTGTGAGGCGAGAGTGCGATGAAGAGCCCGTTCTATACCGCCGAGCACGACGCCTTCCGCGACGTGATGCGCCGCTTCGTCGAGAAGGAGATCGCGCCTTTCGCCCATGAATGGGACGAGGCCGGCGAATTCCCCCGCGCGCTCTATCGCAAGGCGGCCGAGATCGGGCTGTTGGGCCTGGGATTCCCCGAGGAATATGGTGGGATCGCCGCCGACCAGTTCATGAAGATCGTGGCGAGCCAGGAGTTGGCGCGGGCCGGCGCCGGCGGCGTCGGCGCCAGCCTGATGAGCCACACCATCGGCTCGCCGCCGATCGCGCGGGCGGCACGCCCCGAGGTCAAGGCAAGGGTGCTGCCGCAAGTGCTGTCAGGGGAGAAGATCTCCGCACTGGCAATCACCGAGCCGGGCGGAGGGTCGGACGTCGCGGGCCTCCGAACCAGGGCGCGGCGTGACGGGGATCACTACGTCGTGAGCGGCGAGAAGACCTTCATCACCTCGGGCGTGCGCGCCGACTATCTGACCGTTGCGGTGCGCACCGGCGGCGAGGGCGCCGGCGGCGTCAGCCTGCTCCTGATCGAGGGGGATACGCCCGGCCTGTCCCGGACGAAGCTCAAAAAGATGGGCTGGTGGGCCTCCGACACCGCGACGCTGCATTTCGACGATTGCCGCGTGCCGGTCGGGAACCTGATCGGCGAGGAGGGCCAGGGCTTCAAGATCATCATGCAGAACTTCAACAGCGAGCGCATGGGCATGGCGGCAGGCTGCACGGCCTTCGCCCGGGTCTGTCTCGACGAGGCGGTCGCCTATGCCAAGGAGCGCAAGACGTTCGGCAAGCCGCTGGCCCAGCACCAGGTGATCCGCCACAAGATCGTCGACATGGCGCAGAAGGTCGCCGCGTCGCAGGCGATGCTGGAGATGCTGGCCTGGCGGCTGGGGCAGGGCGAGAGTCCGGTCGCCGAAATCTGCATGATGAAGAACCAGGCGACACAAACCATGGCGTTCTGCGCCTCCGAAGCCGTGCAGATCTTCGGCGGTGCCGGCTTCATGCGCGGCATCAAGGTCGAGCGCATCTACCGCGAGGTCAAGGTCAACGCCATCGGCGGCGGCACCGAGGAGATTATGAAGGATCTGGCCAGCCGGCAGATGGGGTTGTGACTTTCTGTCATTCCGGGGCGCGCGCAGCGCGAACTATGATGCGCAATTGCGCATCTGAGAATCCATCGCGCCGCACGCGCCCGCTGAGAAATGGATTCCGGGCTCATCGCTTCGCGATGCCCCGGAATGACGAGAATAAATCGATTGGAGCTCGAAAGAGACAATGCTGTTTGCCGCCGACCACGACGAGATCCGACGCTCCTTACAAAAATTCATCGCCAACGAGATCAACCCTCATGTCGATGAATGGGAGAAGGCCGACATCTTCCCGGCACATGAGCTGTTCAAGAAGATGGGCAGCCTCGGCTTCCTCGGCCTGAACAAGCCGGTCGAGTTCGGCGGCTCGGGCCTCGACTATTCCTACGCGCTGATGATGGCGGAGGAACTCGGGGCCATCACCTGCGGCGGCGTGCCGATGGCGATCGGGGTGCAGACTGACATGGCGACGCCGGCGCTGGCGCGATTCGGCTCGGACGAGGTGCGGCGCGAGTTTCTGGCCCCCTCGATCGCGGGCGATTACGTCGCCTGCATCGGCGTCTCGGAACCCGGCGCCGGATCGGACGTCGCTTCGATCAAGACCAATGCGCGCTCGGACGGCGACGATTACGTCATCAATGGCGGCAAGATGTGGATCACCAACGGCACCCAGGCCGACTGGATCTGCCTGCTCGCCAACACCGGCGAGGGGCAGGTTCACCGCAACAAATCGCTGATCTGCGTGCCCATGAAGAGCAAGGGCGTCACCGTCGCCCGCAAGCTCGACAAGATGGGCATGCGCTCCTCCGACACCGCACAGATATTCTTCGACAATGTCCGCGTGCCCAAGCGCAACCGGATCGGCGATGAGGGCAAGGGCTTCACCTACCAGATGATCCAGTTCCAGGAGGAGCGGCTCTGGGGCGCCGCCGCCTGCCTCAAGGCACATGAATACATCATCAACGAGACCATCGAATACACCCGCAACCGAAAGGCCTTCGGCCAGAGCATCCTCGACAACCAGGTCGTGCACTTCAAGCTTGCGGAAATGCAGACCGAGGTCGAGCTGCTGCGCGCGCTGATCTATCGCGCCGCAGAGGCGCTGGTGGCGGGCGAGGACGTGACGAGGCTCGCGACCATGGCCAAGCTGAAGGCCGGCCGGCTCGGCCGCGAGCTCACCGACGCCTGTTTGCAATATTGGGGCGGAATGGGCTTTACCAACGAGACGCCGGTCAGCCGCGCCTATCGCGACAGCCGCCTGACCTCGATCGGTGGCGGTGCCGACGAGGTCATGCTGACGGTCCTGTGCAAGATGATGGGCACGCTGCCCGGCAGCAAAGGAAATGCCTGATGATCACGCTGTATCACTGCGACGCCGCACGCTCCTTCCGTCCGCTCTGGATGCTCGAGGAGATGGGACTTCCTTACGAGCTGAAGATGCTGCCGTTCCCGCCTCGGGTCTTCGCCAAGGACTATCTCGGCATCAATCCGCTCGGGACCATCCCGTTCATGATCGACGGCGAGGCGCGGATGACCGAGTCCTCCGGCATCTGCCATTACCTCGGCATCAAATACGGGCCGACGCCGCTGATGGTCGGGCCGGAGGATTCCGCCTATGCCGCGTTCCTGAACTGGATGTATTTCAGCGACGCCACGTTAACCTTCCCGCAAACGCTGGTGCTCCGTTACACCCAGCTCGAGCCGGAAGAGCGCCGCAATCCGCAGGTCGTCGGCGACTACGCAAAATGGTTCTTGGGTCGGCTGCGCGCCGTTGAGGCAGCGGCTGCGAATGCCGAAACCTTGTGCGCCGGCCGCTTCACCGCCGCTGACATTGTCATCGGTTACGCGCTCCGTCTCGCCAGCAATATCGGGCTCGCAAAGGACTTTGGACCTAATGTCGCAGCCTATTGGGCGCGATTGCAGCAACGCGACGGGTTCAAGCGCGCAGTTGCTGCGGAACAAAGGGCTGGAGCCGAGCAGAACGTCGCGCCTCGCGTGAGGGCGTAACAGGGTTCGTCATTCCGGGGCGATGCGAAGCATCGAACCCGGAATCTCGCGCGGTAATCTCCAGGTTCCGGGTTCGGTCCAGCGGAACGCCCCGGAACGACAATGCATGTCTCCATGACAGCATTATCCCATCGTGACAGCGCCCAAATTTCCGCTAAGGTGACCTTCGTTCCGCAGCGGCCAGAGAGCCGCGCGAGGAGGAGTTCCAATGGAAGAAAAGGGTCGCGAATCCGACCATCTGATGCTGATTACGCCCGAGCGGGTATTCTATGCCGGCTTCCTTGGCCGGCCCCGCAAGCGGACTCCCGGCTGCTGCCACGTCTATGTCGCGGTCAAGGCCAGCCTGCATCTGACGATAGACGATGTCCTCGCCACCGGCGAGCTGTTCGTCACCCTGCCGAACCAGCGACATTCCATTGCCAGCGACTACCGCACCGTAATCAGCGTGACGCTCGAACCCGAAAGCATGCCGGATGGCGTGCTGGAAGCCCTGGCCCGGCGGCTGACCGGACCTGACAGGTCCGTCTATGCCCGCAAGATTCTCGTCGCCTATGCGCTGCTGCGCCAGCGCCGCTATGGCGACATCACGACAGCCGAATTCGACGAGATGTGTTTTGGCGAGGCGCTGCCGCGCCGTATGCTCGACCCGCGGGTGACGCGCGCGGTCGCGCGCATCGAGCGTTTCTCCGGCGAGCCGGTGACGGCGGATACGTGCGCGGCGGAAGCCGGTCTTTCAGCCTCGCGCTTCCTGCATTTGTTCAAGGAAGAGACCGGCATCTCGTTCCGCTCCTTCCGCGCCTGGAAGCGCGCGCGGCACCTGCTGCACTTCGCGAACCAGGATCTGAACCTCGCGCATCTCGCGCAGGACATCGGCTATCCCGACAGCACCCATTTCAGCCATTCGATCCGCCGTTTCTACGGACTGAAGCCGCGCGCGATCTTCGTCGGCTCGCGCGACCTTGCGATCTATCGCAGCAGCGAGACGGTGAGGGAACTCGCGGAAGCGAGCTAGCATCGCTTCGTAGGGTGGATTAGCCGAAGGCGTAATCCACCACTTCTGCATCCGCGGTGAGAGACGTTGGTGGGTTACGCCCAGCGAACTGCGCTTCGCGCAGTCACAAGGCTAACCCACCCTACGTTTCGCCGTTTTCCGCTAGCTTCTCCGCGCAAGAAGCCGCGTGTCGCGCGCCACATGATCGCAAACGTTGAACTCTCAACATGCGAGACATCCAAGTCATGAGCGACAAGGCATGAGCGACAAGGCCGTCATCACCTGCGCGCTGAACGGCGTGCTCACCGACCCGAAGCAGCACAACGTGCCTGTTACGCCGGAGCAGATGGCGCGCGAGGCCAAGGCCGCGTTCGATGCCGGCGCCAGCATCATGCATATCCATCTGCGCCAGCAGGCGCCGAACAAGGGGCATCTGCCGTCCTGGGAAGTGAGCGTCAGCAAGGAGATCCAGCAGGCAATCCGCGAAGCCTGCCCCGGCGTCATCATCAATCACACCTCCGGTGTCTCCGGGCCGAACTACAGCGGCGCGCTGGATTGCATCCGCGAGACCAGGCCGGAGATCGCCGCCTGCAACGCCGGCTCGCTGAATTATCTCAAGGTGAAGGCCGACAACACCTGGGCCTGGCCGCCGATGATGTTCGACAACGCAGTCGAGAAGGTGAAGGACTATCTCGACGTCATGAACTCGGTCGGCACCATCCCCGAGTTCGAATGCTTCGATGTCGGCATCGTCCGCTGCGTCGGCATGTATCACCAGGTCGGCATGTACAGGGGGCCGCTCGAATATAACTTCGTGATGGGCGTCGCCTCCGGCATGCCGTCGGATCCGGAGCTGCTGCCGATCCTGATCAAGCTGAAGCGTCCGGAAGCGCATTGGCAGGTCACCGCGATCGGCCGCGAGGAGATCTGGCCGCTGCACCAGCGCTGCGCCGAGCTCGGTGGCCATTTGCGCACCGGTCTGGAGGATGCCTTCTACCTCGCCGACGGCAAGAAGGTGACGTCGAATGGCCAGTTGATCGAAGCCATCGCCGCCTGCGCGCGCCGCGCGGGTCGCGAGATCGCGAGCCCCGCCGAGGCGCGGAAGATCTTTGGGACGAACCGGTAGCCACACACTCCGTCATTCCGGGATGGCCCGAAGGGCCAGGCCCGGAATCCATACTCCCGACTCGTGGTTATGGATTCCGGGCTCGCGACTTTGTCGCGCCCCGGAATGACGACTGGGATAGATTTCATGTCCATTCTCGAAAACACCATTTCCCCCGGAAGCGCCGCCTACCACGCCAACCGCGACGGCATGCTCGCCCTGATCGATCGCATGCGCGCGCTGGAAGAGCGCACGCGTGCGGCGTCGGCGGCCGCAAAGGATCGATTCCACAAGCGCGGGCAATTGCTGCCGCGCGAGCGCGTCGCGCTGGTACTCGACCCCGGCGCGCCCTTCATCGAGCTGTCGACGCTCGCCGGCTACATGTTCGACGTGCCTGATCCGGCCAAGAGCGTGCCCGGCGGCGGCGTCATCGCCGGTATCGGCTTCGTCTCGGGCATCCGCTGCATGGTCAGCGCCAGTGATGCGGGCATCGATGCCGGCGCGCTTCAGCCCTACGGCCTCGACAAGGCGCTGCGGGTGCAGGAGCTCGCGCTGGAGAATAAGCTGCCTTACGTGCAACTCGTCGAGAGCGCCGGTGCCAATCTGCTGCGCTACCGCGTCGAGGACTTTATCCGCGGTGGCAACATCTTTCGCAATCTCGCGCGGCTCTCAGCGGCAGGCTTGCCGGTCGTCACCGTGACCCATGGCTCGTCCACCGCCGGCGGTGCCTATCAGACCGGCCTGTCCGACTATATCGTTATGGTTCGCGGCCGCACCCGCGCGTTCCTCGCTGGGCCGCCACTGCTGAAGGCCGCAACCGGCGAGATCGCGACCGAGGAAGAACTCGGCGGGGCCGAGATGCACACGCAGGTCTCGGGCCTTGGCGACTACCTTGCCGAGGACGACCGCGACGCACTTCGCATCGCGCGCGAGATCATGGCGGCGCTGGAATGGGAGCGGCCGGGCCGGGTGGCGGCGCAATTCAAGTCCCCGCGCTACGACCAGGACGAACTGCTCGGCATCATGCCGATGGACCACAAGCGCCCGGTCGATATGAAGCAGGTGATCGCGCGCATTATCGACGATTCCGATTTCACCGAAATCGCGCCGAACTACGGACCGGCCACAGTTTGCGGCCACGCTCGCATCGAGGGCCAGGCGATCGGCATCATCACCAATAACGGTCCGCTCGATCCTGATGGCGCCAACAAGGCGACGCATTTCATCCAGGCCTGCTGCCAGACCCGCACGCCGCTGCTCTATCTCAACAACACCACCGGCTATATGGTCGGCAAGGCCTATGAAGAGGCCGGCATGATCAAGCACGGCTCGAAGATGATCCAGGCGGTGACCTCGGCGACGGTGCCGCAGATCACGATCTATTGCGGAGCCTCCTTCGGCGCCGGCAATTACGGCATGTGCGGGCGCGGCTTTCATCCGCGCTTCTGTTTCTCCTGGCCGAATGCCAAGACTGCCGTGATGGGCGGTGAGCAGGCGGCCGAGACCATGGCGATCGTGACCGAGGCCGCCGCAGCACGCCGCGGCAAGCCGATCGAGAAGGACAAGCTGGAGGCCATGAAGGCGCAGATCGTCGGCGTGTTCGACGGCCAGATGGATGTGTTCTCGACCAGCGCGCGTGTGCTCGACGACGGCGTGATCGATCCGCGCGATACCCGCGCGGTCCTCTCCGAAGTGCTCGCGATCTGCCGCGAGGGCGATACGCGCACACCCCAGCGCATGCAATTCTCGGTGGCCCGCCCATGAGGAACGGATCAGTGCAGCACCGGCCGTTCTTCAAGGTCCTGGTCGCCAATCGCGGCGAGATCGCATTGCGCGTGATGCGAAGTGCGCGGCAGCTCGGCCTTGGCGTCGTTGCGGTCTATTCGGATGCCGATCGCGATGCGCTCCATGTGCGACAGGCCGACCAGGCCGTGCGCATCGGCGAAGCGCTGCCGGCGCAATCCTACCTCAACATCCCCGCGATCATCGCCGCGGCCAAGGCCAGCGCCGCGGATGCCGTGCATCCCGGCTACGGCTTCCTCGCCGAAAACGAGGAGTTTGCGAGAGGCTGCAAGGATGCCGGCCTCATCTTCATCGGCCCGTCGCCGCAGGCGATCGAGGCGATGGGCAACAAGGCGGGCGCCAAGGAGATCATGAAGAAGGCGGGCGTGCCTGTCGTGCCCGGCTATCAGGGCGCCGACCAGGGCGATGAGGTCATGCTCGCGGAGGCCAGGAAAATCGGCTTCCCCGTGATGATCAAGGCGGTCGCGGGCGGCGGCGGGCGTGGCATGCGGCTCGTCGCCGGCGCCGCATCCTTCCCGGATGCGCTGCGCAGCGCACGGTCGGAGGCGAAGGCAGCGTTCGGCGATCCCACGGTTATCCTCGAACGCGCCATTCAGAACCCCAGGCACATCGAGATCCAGGTCTTCGGTGACAGCCACGGCAACGCCATCCATCTCGGTGAGCGCGACTGCTCGGTGCAGCGGCGGCACCAGAAGCTGATCGAGGAGGCGCCGTCGCCGGCCGTGACGCCGGAGCTGCGCGCGAAAATGGGCGAGGTCGCGGTCGCCGCTGTGAAGGCGCTGCGTTACGAAGGCGCCGGCACGCTGGAATTCCTGCTCGATGCGAGCGGCGAGTTCTACTTCATGGAGATGAACACGCGCCTCCAGGTCGAGCATCCCGTGACCGAGGCGATTACCGGGCTCGATCTCGTCGAGCTCCAACTGCGCGTCGCGCGCGGCGAGCCTTTGCCCGTGAAGCAGCAGGATATCCGCTTCTCGGGCCATGCCATCGAGGTCCGGCTCTGTTCGGAAGATGCCGCGCATGATTTCATGCCGCAGTCCGGCCGCATGGCGCGCTGGCAGGTGCCGGACGGCATCCGTGTCGAGCACGCGCTGCAATCGGGCTCGGAGATCCCGCCGTTCTACGATTCCATGATCGCCAAAGTGATCAGCCTTGGTGCGACCCGCGAGGAGGCGCGTGGGCGGCTGATCGTCGGCCTGGAGCAGCTCACTGCGTTCGGCGTGACCACCAACCAGGCCTTCTTGATGTCGTGCTTGCGTCACCCCGGCTTTGCCAAGGGCGAGGCGACGACGGCATTCATCGGCGCCCACCGCGACGAGCTGCTGGCGCCACGGGCAGGCGCCGCTTTCGATACGGCGCTGGCGGGCCTGCTGCTCTACGTGACCAATCCGTTGGCGCCGTCATGGCGCGGCGGTCGGAGCCTCGCGGCAACCTTTCCGCTGCCGGCGAAAATCGAGATCGCAGGCCAAGCGCATGAACTCGAAGTCACGCGCGAGCGCGACGGCGGTTACACCGTCGTCGTCGACGGCCGTCAGAACCGGTTCGAGATCGACGAGCTCGAACCCGACGCTGTCCGCTTCCGCCACGATGGCGTGACGGACAGCGCAAGGTTTCTCCGCGACGGCGACCGGCTCTATCTCCAGCACCGCGGCATCCCGCTCACGGTGACCGATCTCACGCTCGCCGCGCCAAAGGCCGCCACGAGCAATGGCGGCGACGGCAAGGTCCGCGCCGCCATGAACGGCCGCGTCGTCGCCGTCCTGGTCAAGCCGGGCGACCGCGTCATCGCCGGTCAGCCGGTGATGACGCTGGAAGCGATGAAGATGGAGCACGTCCACAAGGCCGGCATCGACGGAATCGTCGCCGCGATCGACGTCGCCGAGGGCGAGCAGGTGACCACGGGCAGGATCGTGGCGGAGATCGAGGCGGGTTAGCGCGGCAGGCGCTGCTGTCGTAGGGTGGGCAAAGGCGCATAGCGCCGTGCCCACCGTCGTGCGGCGATTGTACGGGGACGGTGGGCACGCTTCGCTTTGCCCACCCTACGGCACCTACTGGCTCCGCCCCGTCCCCTCATTCAGCAAACACGCCACCCGGTGCCCGCCGCCCGCGTCCACCAGCGCCGGCCGTTCCGTCTTGCATCGCTCCATCGCAAAGCGGCAGCGGGTGTGGAATGCGCAGCCCGAGGGCGGATTGACCGGGCTCGGCACGTCGCCGTCGACCAGCGGCGCGAGTTTTTTCGCGAGCGGGTTGGCGATCGGCACGGAGGCGAGCAGGGCCTGCGTGTAGGGATGGCGCGGGTTGCGGAACAGCTCGTCCTTGTCGGCGATCTCGACGATGCGGCCGAGATACATCACCGCGACACGGTGGCTGATATGCGCGACCACGGCGAGGTCGTGCGCGATGAAGAGGTAGGAAAAACCGTGCTGGCGCTGCAGGTCGATCAGGAGGTTGATGACCTGCGCCTGGATCGAGACGTCGAGCGCGGACACCGGCTCGTCGCAGACGATCAGGCGCGGCTCCAGCGCGAGCGCCCGCGCGATGCAGATGCGTTGACGCTGGCCACCGGAGAATTGATGCGGGAAATTCGGCATCTGGTCGGGCCGCAAGCCGACCTGCTCGAACAGTTTCGCGACGCGCGCCTCCAGCGCCTTGCCGGTCGCGAGACCATGCACGGCCAGCGGCTCTCCGACGATGTCGCCCGCGGTCATGCGCGGATTGAGCGAGGCGAAGGGGTCCTGGAACACGATCTGCATCGAGCGGCGGTGCGGCCGCAGCGCCGTCTTGGACAGATGGGTGATGTCTTCGCCCTCGAGGCGGATCTGGCCTGACGTCGGCTCGACCAGCCGCAGCACGCTGCGCGCCACCGTCGACTTGCCGCAGCCGGATTCGCCGACGAGCCCGAGCGTCTCACCGGTGCCGAGCGAGAACGAGACGCCATCGACCGCATGCACGGTGCCGACCTGCCGGCGCAGCACGCCGGCGCGCACCGGGTAATGCTTCCTAAGATCGGTGACTTCGAGCAGCGTCTCGGTCATGCCACCTCCGCCACTTCGCCCGCGCGCCAGCAGGCAGCGAGATGGCCGCCGCCCCCAGTCCGCCAGCGGCGGATACTCGGCCTCGCAACGTTTGACCGCGAGCTTGCAGCGCGGCGCAAAGGCGCAGCCTTTTGGTAGCCGTACCAGCGACGGCACGGTGCCGGGAATTTCGTTCAGCCGCTCCTGCGCGGCGACACCGGACGCCGGCACGGCCGGGATCGAGGCCATCAGCCCGCGCGTGTAGGGATGCATTGGCGCGGCAAAGAGCGCTTCGACGCTGGCCTCCTCGACCTTCCGGCCCGCATACATCACGATCACGCGCTGCGCAGTCTGTGCGACGACGCCGAGATCGTGCGTGATCAGCACGAGGCCCGTGCCGAGCTCCTTTTGCAGGTCGAGGATCAGGGCCAGGATCTGCGCCTGGATGGTGACGTCGAGCGCGGTGGTCGGCTCGTCCGCGATCAGGAGTGCCGGCCGGCACGCCAGCGCCATCGCGATCATCGCGCGCTGGCGCATGCCACCGGAGAGTTGATGCGGATATTCCCTTGCGCGGCGGGCCGGTTCAGGAATTCGCACCAGCCGCAGCATCTCGACCGCGATGTTCTGCGCCTCTTTCGACGGTATGTTCCGGTGCAGCCGCACGGCCTCCACGATCTGGTCGCCGATCCGCATGACCGGATTGAGCGAGGTCATCGGCTCCTGGAAGATCATGGAGATGCGGTTGCCCCTGACAGCGCGCATCTGGGCTTCATCCAGCGCCAGCAGATCGGTGCCTTCGAGCGCGACGGAGCCGCCAACGATGCGGCCGGGGGGATCGGGCACGAGCCGCATGAGCGACAGCGCGGTGACGCTCTTGCCGCAGCCGGATTCACCGACGATCGCCAGCGTCTCGCCGCGCCTGACGGTGAAGGAGACGTCGTCCACGGCCTTGAACAGGCCGGAGTTGGTGAAGAACACCGTCTTCAGGTTCTTCACTTCGAGCACGAGATCGGATTTTTCCGCCATCAGCCGCGCTGCCTCGGGTCGAGAATGTCGCGCAGGGCGTCACCGAACAGATTGGCGCCGAACACGGCGAGGCTGATCGCGATGCCCGGGAAGATCACGAGCCACGGCGCGGTGCGGACATATTCGGCGGCGGACTCGGAGAGCATGCGGCCCCATGACGGATAAGGCTCGGGAATGCCGAGGCCGAGGAAGGAGAGGGAGGCTTCGGTGAGGATGGTGGAGCCGAGCTGGGCGGTCGCGAGCACGATCAACGGCGCCAGCGTGTTCGGCAGCACGTGGCGGAGCGCGATGCGTACCTCGCTCATGCCGATCGACTTGGCGGCTTCGACGAATGGCAGCTCGCGCAGCGCCAGCGTGTTGGCGCGGATGACGCGCGCGACCGTCGGGATCAGTGGAATGGCGATCGCGAGGATCACGTTCGGCAGCGACGGACCGAGCGCGGCGGTCATCACCAGCGCCAGCACGAGCAGCGGCAGCGCCTGGAGGATGTCGGACACGCGCTGGAACACGAGATCGACCCACCCGGAGAGATAACCGGAAGTGAGGCCCACGATTACGCCAATGGAGCCGCCGAGCGCGGTCGAGCCGATGCCGACCGCGAGCGAGATCCGCGCGCCATGGATGATGCGGCTGAAGACGTCGCGGCCGAACGAGTCCGTGCCCATCCAGTGCGCCAGGCTCGGGCGCATCAGCGCGTGGGCGGAATCGACCGTGAGCGGATCATATCGCGCGATGAAATCGGCGAAGATCGCAGTGAACACGAATGCCGTCATGATGACGAGCCCGGCCGCGCCCAGCACGTGCCGCCGCGCCAGGAACAGCACTCGCCGCCAGCCACCGGTCGCGTGCGCTCCGGCGCGCCTCAGTTCAACGTCAAAGTCGATCGCGGCCATGCTGCTACCTTCCCCCTCGCCCCGCCTGCGGGGAGAGGGTTGGGGTGAGGGGGGCTCTCCACAGGGACGGTGAGAGTTGGACTCGCGGAGAGCCCCCCTCACCCGAATTTGCGCCTTGCGCAAATTCGACCCCGCCTCGCAAGCGGGGAGAGGTGAAAGAGAGCGAATTCACTGTGTGAGCAAAAATCATACGATCAATCCGTGTACCGGATGCGCGGATCGAACACCGCGTAGAGCATGTCGACGGTGAAATTCGCGAACACCACCACGACCGCGATGAGCATCACGAGGTTCTGCACGATCGGATAGTCGCGCCAGCGGATCGCCTCGACCAGGAAGCGTGCGACGCCGGGGATGTTGAACACGGTCTCGGTGACGATCAGGCCGCCGATCAGGAACGCCGCCTCAATGCCGATCACGGTGATGACAGGCAGAATCGCGTTTTTCAGCGCGTGGTGATAGTTCACGGCCGCATCGGATGCGCCCTTCGCGCGTGCGGTTCGGATGTAATCCTGCCGCAGCACCTCCAGCATCGAGGATCGCGTGATGCGCATGGTGAGCGCGGCGCTGCGAAAGCCGACGGCGGCCGCCGGCACGGCATAGGTCGCGAACGCTTCGAGCCAGGTCTGCGGATTGGGGTTGAAGATCGGCATCTGGCCGAACATCGCCACCGACGCGGTGAGAATGAGCAAGCCGAGCCAGAACGAGGGCAGCGACAATCCGCTGAGGCTGACGACGCGCAGCGCGTAATCGAGCTTTGTTCCCTGCTTCACCGCGCTGATGACGCCGAGCGGGATGCCGATCGAGGCCGAGAACAACAGCGCAAGGCCAGCGAGCCGCGCCGTGATCGGGATCCGCGGCAGGATCTCCTGCAGCGCGGGCTTCTCGGAGACGTAGGAGTAGCCGAAATCGCCGCGCAGGAAGCCGCTGATCCAGTGCCAATATTGCACGATCAGCGGCTGGTCGATGCCGAGCTCCTTCTCCAGATTGGCCTTGTCGGCGGGATCGACATAGCCGGCCGCGGCGAACAGGATGTCGACGATGTTGCCGGGCACGATGCGCAGCAGGAAGAAGATGACGATCGAGATCCCGAACAGGGTCACGAGCATCAGGAACAGGCGCCGCACCAGATAGGCAAACATGCATCGCCTCCTGTCGAACCCGTCAGCCGCCCGAGGCCTGCGCTACTTGTCCATCCACACGTCCTCGTAGCGATAGCCATTATAGGAGCTGTTCGACATCACCGTCACGCCCTTGACATAGGGTTGCCAGCAGGTGCCGGCCCGCGCATGGAAGATGATCGGGCGGGCGACGTCCTCCTGCAACTTCTTGTCGATCTCCCAGACCAGCTTCTTGCGTTTGTCGATGTTGGTCTCCTGCGACTGCGCGTCGAAGAGCTTCTCGATCTCCTTGTTGCAGTAATTGGTGTAGTTGCGCTCCGAGCCGCAGGAATAGTTCTCGTAGAAGGACTGGTCGGGATCGTCGACGGCATTTCCGGTGAGGTTGAGGCCGAGCATGTAATCCTTGCGCGCGACCTTCGGGAACCAGTTTGCGGTCTCCACGACGTCGAGCTCGCCGTCGATATAGATGCTCTTGAGCTGGTCGATCAGGATCACGGCGGGATCGCGATATTCCGCGAGGTTGCGCGTCGAGACCTTGACCGGGAGATGCTTGTCCGGACCATAACCCGCCTTCTGCATCAGCTTCTTCGCCTCCTCGCGGTTGGCGTTCACATCCGGGCCATAGCCCGGAATGCTCTCCAGCATGTCCTTCGGCATGCCCCAGAGACCGTGCGGCGGCGGCAGCATGGTGCCGCCGATATCCGCTTGCCCCTCGAACAGGATGGAGACGAACGCCTTGCGGTCGAGCGCCAGCGCCATGGCGCGGCGGATGTCGACGTTGTCGAAGGGTGGCGCCGTGGAGTTGACGATGATGTTGGTCGAGACGTTGGTTGGCTCGACCACGCAAATCGCGTTCGACGCCTGCGATTTCACGTCCTTCAGGAGCGGAATCGTGATGTGCGTCGGAAAGGTCATGTCGAACTTGCCGGCGACGAAGGCGAGGATGGCAGTCGAGCGGTTCTGAATGATGGTAAATTCGATGCCGTCGAGATAGGGGCGGCCCTTGCGCCAATAATCCGGATTGCGCGTCAGCTTGATCGATTCATTGGCCTTGAAGTCGACGAATTTGAACGGTCCGGTGCCGATCGGATGCGTGCGCATGTCGCCGGGCGAGACATGGCAGGGGTAGACCGGCGTGTAGCCGGAGGCGAGCAGCGCCAGCAGCGAAGGCTGCGGCCGCTTCAGGTTGAACGAGACCTCGAAATCGCCATTGGTCGCGACGTCGTTGACCTCGTTGTACCAGGCTTTGCGCGGGTTCTGCCGGAACTTCTGCTGCGACTTGCCCATCAGCATGTCGAAGGTGCATTTGACGTCGGCCGCGGTGAACGGCTTGCCGTCATGCCATTTGACGCCCTGGCGCAGCTTGAAGGTCAGGGTCTTGTTGTCGTTGACCCAGGCCCAGCTCTCGGCGAGTTCCGGGACGATGTTGTTGAGGCTGTTCTGCGGCTCGTCCTGCTTGTAGATGACGAGATTGTTGAACACGGGCATGAAGGGAACATTGAGCGAATAGGTCGCGCCCTCATGGATCGACGCATTGCCTGGGCTGTCGCGATGATACATCCGCAGGATCCCGCCCTGTTTGGGCTCGCCGGCGCGCGTGGTGGTTGAAGCCGTCAGCACAGATAGCGCCGCCACTGCGGCGAGCGCCCACACGCTCCGCATCCTCTTCCTCCCTGACACATCAACTTTTTGGGCCTTTTGCGGCCTGTTTGATGAGACGATAGCGACGCAGGCGCAGCGAGGCAACCGGCAAGGCCGCCTGCCGTCTCGACAATTCGGATGACGGAAAGCCGCAGGGCTTCACATTCTAATGCAGGGCTTCACATGCTTATAATGTGAGAGTGCAGGTGCGAACGGACGGTTCCTATGCCGATGTTCTGCGCAGCCGCATCAACAAACTCTGCCGTCGTCCCGGGGCGCGACGAAGTCGCGAGCCCGGGACCCATATGTGGACGGCCCCCGTGGCACAAGAGCTTTGTGAGGTTTGATCGGATCGCTTGCATCCATATGTCCGGCCTGTCGGTGCAGCTTGGTAGCCGCTGGCCAAGATGGTTTCCGCAACACGAGTTCCAATCAACCCTGCGACCTTGTTCGGCCAATGGGTCCCACGGATTTGCTCGCGTCTCGGGTCGATCGATCGCACCATCTCCTCTGCTCTTGCAGCTCCGGTTCGGCCGGTGGACTAAGCCGCCGGTCGGCCGAATCTCTCAACTACGCGGCAACAGCCATTTGGCATCAATCCGCGCGCTATCGTAGCTTTCTCCCGTCGTCATCAGTTTCCAGGCGATACGGGCCATCTTGTTGGCCATCGCCACTGCGGCAAGCTTCGGGGTCTTGCGCTTGAGAAG
>NZ_LGHM01000140.1 GCF_001908185.1 Bradyrhizobium sp. AS23.2 | reverse complement strand
TTAGCATTACCAAGTCCTTAGCGAAACCATCTATTGCTTGTGTGATTTCGCGTCACTTGACTACAGCGGCCCCCGTCGAGCGGAACCTTCGCAGAGAAGGAAAAGTAATCATTCAAGTAATAAAAAGTCGAATTCGACTTATATGCAGGCATTTCCAGTCACCCAAAGCAATCTATCGTATAAATTCAACAACATATACTTACGTCATCTTTTCTTCGCGGTTCCCCGCAACATATTGCGGCAAATACGGAGCTAAATCTGTGATCCAACTAACAGAACCCGTGAAATAGCGGACCGTTAGCCATAGAACGCAGAACCTTTGCTCCTACAACTTCTGCCTGCAATCTGTGCTATTTCGCGGCAGCCGGGGACCTCCCTCTCCCGAATTGTAAAATTTTACGCAATTTGGGCAGGCCTGTTTCAGCCTGTCTCACGGATTTGGGACCGCTGCAGGTCGCGTTAAACAGAACAAAACGGCCCGTCTCGCACTATCTCCGCGAAAGCAACAAAGCCCGGCACGCATAGGTCGAGGGGACCCGGCGAAGCCGGAAGGGGATGTCAGATGGAGACCGCTGCTCGCTCGCGCGCCTGGCGCGCAATCCTTGTCCTGTGCGGATTGATCGTGTTCGGATCGGCCGCCGAGCTTCGCGCCGGCACGCTGCTGTCGCCGGGAGCCGGCCTCCTCGTGCGCAAATCCGCCGAGCCGTTCGGCGTGTTCGCCTTTGCCATCTCTTCCGGCAGCCTGCAGCAGAAATGGTTCGCGCTGAAGGACAGGCTCGACGACGACATGGTGCAGCTCGCGCTGTGCGACGGCGATCGGGATCATTGCGCATCGCCTGCGGCACTCAGGCTGCTCGCCATTGTCGACCAGGCCCGCACCCGCGACGGCCGTGCGCGGCTGGGCGAGACCAATCGCGCCATCAACCTCGCCATCCGGGCCACCAATGACGGCACTGAGGACGTCTGGAGTTCGCCGCTTGCGACCTTCCAGCGTGGCGCCGGCGATTGCGAGGACTATGCCATCGCCAAGCTCGCGGCGCTGCGCCTTGCGGGTGTCGCGGCAGAAGATCTCCGAATCGTCGTGGTGCGTGACACCCGCGCCGGCCAAGCGCATGCGGTTGCCGCCGCACGGCTCGACGGCCACTGGCTGATGCTCGACAACCGCCGCATGGCGATGGTCGAGGACGACGATGCCCGGGGCTACCAGCCGCTCTTCGTGCTCTACCAGTCGGCCGTGATGAAATATGTCGACGAGCCCGTGCGGTTCTCCGGACTGGAGAGCCAGCGCCTGTCGCTGTTTGCCGAGGCGCACTGATCTCGTAGCCTGGATGGAGCGCAGCGAAATCCGGGTCTCTATCGCCTGCTGCATGAATCCCGGATTACGCTTCCGCTCCATCCGGGCTGCGATCTCCCCCAACCCATCCTATCACAAACCCATTTCACCGCGCGATCCGGGACGCTAGCATGGCTTCGGCTATGCAGGGGGCGACCGGAATGCGGTTCATCGTACTGACTGTGCTTGCGCTGCTGGCGTTGCCGGCGGCACCGGGCTTCGCGCAATCCGTCCCACCCGACCGCTCCATCGCCGACAAGCTGCCACTGTTTGCCAGGAACAACTGCCAGCAGATTCGCGATCCCGGCAATCAATTGTTCTGCGGTGATGCCGAGCTTGCCGCCGCTGCCGAGAAGCTGAGCACGGCGATCGAGGCCCGGCTCGCCCGCCTGCCCGACCGCCTGCCCGCGATCGAGGAGAATGCAATCTGGGTCCGCCAGCGCAACCTCGGCTGCGGCATCGTCGGCCAGACCGCGATCCGCTCCGACGATTTCGATCGGGTGAAGGCCTGCCTTCTCAAGGTCACCGACGAACGCGCCGCGATTGTCCGCGATCCGGATTTCGACTGTCTCGCGGCCAACACCGCAGCCGGCGCGCTGATCTGCGCGGACCCGTCGCTGGCGCTGACCGAAACCGAGCTCAACAGCCAGGTGCTCGCCCTGATCGGCAAGCTGGACCCGACTGCCGCACGCTTTGCCTTCTCCGAATATGGCCGGTGGACGAGGGAGCGCGATCGCAAGTGCAATCTGGTCGGCAAGGAGAACGTGCCGCTTCAGGAGCTCGAGTCCGCGGAAGAGTGTCTCACCGATTATTTGAAGCACAAGATCGACGAGATCGCTGCCGCCAAGGGCGATCCGAAGAAGGTGTTCGGCCGGCAGGTCGCGGCCAAGTCGCCCGACACCGACGCCGTCGACTTCTGCGCCGCGCGGATCCACGCCGCCAATTCGTGCGGCAATTTCCTTCGCATCAACCGCGTTTACGCCGTCGACAGCCAGGTGACCGAGCAGGAGGCGCAGGTCACCGGCGAGATCGAAATGGTCGTGCTGGCGCCCTTCACCACCTGCAGCAAGGTTGCGTCCACCTGCACCGGCACCTGCTGGGACGCCAGGACAGGTCGTCCTCAGCCGGGCGCCGGCAACAAGGAACGCTCGGCAGAGGCCTTCAACGTGACACGCCGCTTGAGGATCCAGCGCACCTTCGCCTTCGTGAAGGCCACCGACGGCTGGCGCTGCAGGGAAGACGAGCTGGCCCCGGTGAATTCAGGCACCGCGGGCGGGGGATCGTAGGCGCTCTTCACGGATTGCTTCGGCGCTACCATGTCCAGATGGCCGCATTTGCAGCAGCGCGATTCATGGTGCCGAAACATCTTCGGGGCATGGTCGCGGGCAATGCAAAATCGCATGGTGTGGCCGTCATGAAGCCGGACAACTCGGCACTGGAAATCCGAGGGTTAACGAAGCGTTTTGACCGCTTGGCGGTCGATAGCCTCGATCTCACCATTCATGCCGGCGAATTCTACGCACTGGTCGGTCCCAACGGCGCCGGCAAGACCACCACTTTGCGCATGGTCGCAGGCTTGCTGCGGCCCGATGCCGGTGCGGTCTCGATCTTCGGCATCGATGCGCTCCAAAACCCCGTCGCTGCCAAGCAGGTAATGGCGTGGGTGTCCGACGAGCCGATGATCTATGACAAGCTCACCCCGCTCGAATATCTCGAATTCGTCGCCGGCCTCTGGGGCATTGCGCCTTCTGTTTCGGAACCGGTCGCGCAGGAACTGCTGAGTTCGCTCGGGCTCGAGCCGCATCGGCACGAACGCTGCGAAGGCTTTTCCAAGGGCATGCGCCAGAAAGTGGCGCTGGCCGGCGCGCTGGTGCACGATCCCCGCCTCATCATTCTCGACGAGCCGCTGACGGGGCTCGATGCCGTCTCCGCCCGCCATGTGAAGGGTTTGTTGAGCGAGCGCGTTCAGGCCGGCTGCACCATCATCATGACCACGCACATCCTGGAAGTTGCCGAGCGCATGGCCGACCGCATCGGCGTGATCGCATCGGGCCGCCTGGTCGCGGAGGGCACGCTGACCGAGTTGCGCCAGCAGAACGGCCATGCCGACACCAGCCTGGAAGATCTCTTCATCGCGCTGGTTGCGCTTCAGGCCGCCGCATGAGCTCGGCGACCGCGCTCTCCTGGTTTGCTCGCCACGAGCTCCGGCTCGCCTGGCGCGAATGGCTCGCCATGATGACCGGCGGACGGCACAAGCGGGCGCGCGTGGCAATGATCGGCCTGCTGTTCTTCGCAGCACTCCTGCACCTGCCGGCCTGGGCGGTGATCGGCCGCTTCGCCGATCTGCAACCCCCACTCGATAAATCCTCGCTGATCGTGATTTCGGCGACGATCTTTCTCGCCTGGATGCTGATGCTGTCGCAGGCGATCGAATCGGTGACGCGGGTGTTTTACGCCCGCGCCGATCTGGACCTCATCATGTCTTCGCCGGCGACGCTGGCCAATCTGTTCTCGGTGCGCATCGCGGCGATCGCGCTCACCGTCACGGCGATGGCTCTGTTGTTCTCGACGCCCTTCATCGACGTGCTGGTGATCGGCGGCGGCGCGCGATGGCTCACCGCATTCGGCGTCGTCGTCGCCATGGGCCTGTCGGCCGCGGCGATCGCCATCGCCGTCACCATCCTCCTGTTCCGGTTGATCGGCCCGGCGCGGACGCGCTTCGTGGCCCAGATCCTCGCTGCAATCATCGGCGCAGGCTTCGTGATCGCGCTGCAAGTCGCCGCGATCATGTCCTACGGCACGCTGTCGCGCTTCACCATCCTGACCTCCGGCGCCGCGGCCGCCTACGCCCCCGACGTCGACAGCACCTGGTGGTGGCCGGCGCGGGCGACCATGGGCGACAGCGAGGCGCTGCTGCTGCTTCTGGCGCTCGGCCTCGTCCTGCTCGGAAGCGTGATGGCGATCTTCTCGGGCCGCTTTACCGATACAGCGATCGATGCCGCCGCCTACGGCAAGTCCGGCCGCAGAAGCGCGAAGGAGCGCCCGTTCCGCGACGGATCACGGCAGCAGGCGCTGCGGCGCAAGGAATTCATGCTGCTCTGGCGCGATCCCTGGCTGATCTCGCAGACCTTGATGCAGCTTCTCTATCTGGTGCCGCCGGCACTCCTGCTCTGGCGCAGCTTTGCCGACAGCTCCGCGGCGCTGACGCTCATCACGCCTGTGATGGTCATGGCGGCGGGACAACTCGCCGGCGGACTTGCCTGGCTGACGATCTCGGGCGAGGACGCCCCCGATCTCGTCGCGACCGCGCCACTGACGCCGTCCGGCGTCATCCGCGCCAAGATCGAAGTGGTGCTGATCGCGATCGCCATCATCTTCTGCCCGCTGCTCGCCGTGCTGGCCTTCGCCTCGCCGTTCCAGGCAGCGATCAGCGCCGGTGCGATCATCATCAGCGCGGCCTCCGCGACCGCGATCCAGCTCTGGTTCCGGGTCCAGGCCAGGCGCAGCCAATTCCGCCGCCGCCAGACCTCCTCGCGGCTTGCAACCTTCGCCGAAGCCTTCTCCTCGATCGGCTGGGCCGCCACCGCCGCGCTGTTTCTCGCTCTCCCGATCGCCGGCCTCGTCAGCGGCCTGATCACCGCGGGCCTTGTTGCCGTCACGTGGAAGTTCAGCCCGCGGCGGGAGTGAGGGGTGCCTCGACTCAGTCTGGTCACTTGAAAGTAAGGCTAAATCGCCTTACTTATCGAATATCAAGGATTGAGGACCCCATGGGCACGCTCACCGTCACGGCAAAGGGGCAGGTTACGTTGCGGAAGGATCTCCTAGAGCACCTCGGTGTACATCCGGGCGACAAGATCTCGATAGAAAAGCTCCCTGGGGGGCGAGTTGAGGTGAAGGCAGTTCGACCCACCGGAAAGATTTCGGATGCCTTCGGCTTCCTGAAAGGAAAAACGAAGGGCCGATCGCTGTCGATCGAGGAGATGAACGAGATCATTGCTGATGGCTGGGCCGGCAAGCGATGAAGATAACACCCGACACCAACGTCTTGGTACGGGTTCTCGTCGGAGATGATGCGGAACAGAGCAAGGCGGCCGAAGCCCTTCTCAGGAAGGCAGACGTAATAGCCATCTCGATCCCTGCACTGTGCGAGTTGGCCTGGGTCCTCTCACGAGGCTACAAAACTTCTGCTGAGAATATCGCGGCTTCCATCCGGCACTTGATCAATGCCTCCAATGCGGTCGTCAACCGGCCCGTGGCTGAAGCTGGGTTGGCACTCCTCGATGCCGGCGGCGATTTTGCCGACGGCGTTATCGCCCATGAAGGCTATTGGCTCGGCGCCGAGACCTTTGTCTCATTCGATAAAAAAGCCGTGAAGCTGGTAGAGGCAAGCGGCGGATTGGCGCGGCTGCCGTAGCGACGCATGACGTCGCGCGAATTCGACGATACACTCTTTGGATCATCGTATGTGCGGCGGATGATCCCGTTATGCCTCGACTGATCCTCACGATCTTTGCCTTCTTCAGCGCAGTCCTCTCCCCTGCCCTCGCCCAGCAGCCACAGCGCGGCGAATGCCTGGCGATGGCGAATGCTGCGCCTCGCGCAATGCCGGTCGCGTTCCGGCAGACCACCAACTCGGCCGAGGTCGAGATCACCTATGCCGGCCACTCCACCTATTTCATCGACACGCCCGGCGGCGTGCGCATCGCCACCGACTATAGCGGCGCCCATCAGATTGGCCGGCTGCCCGACGTCGTCACCATGAACCGGGCCCACAGCACGCACTACACTTTATTGCCCGACAAGCGCATTCCGCATGTGCTGCATGGCTGGGGCGAGGACGGCAAGCCGGCCATCGTGCCGGAGCGCATCGGCGACACCTTCATCCGCAACGTTACGACCGACATCCGCCGCTATTTCGGCGACGATGCCGGCGCCGACATGATCCGCGACGGCAACTCGATCTTCATCTTCGAGGTCGCGGGCCTGTGCATCGGCCATCTCGGTCATCTCCACCACAAGCTCGACGACAGTCATTTCGCACAGATCGGGCGGCTGGACATCGTGATGGTGCCGATCGATGGCACCTACACCATGTCGCTGGACGGCATCTCGGAGATCACCAAGCGGTTGCGCGCCTCGGTGGTGCTGCCGATGCACCGCTTCGCCACCCCGCTCGACGACTTCATGCGCCGCATCGGCCAGCAGTTCGAGATCGACCGGCGCAGCGAGCGCTCGTTCCGGATGTCGCGGGATGCGCTGCCATCGAAGCCGACGGTGATCATTCTCGACGGCGTTTGACCCGCAATTTTCTCCAAGTCCACCGACGGCCGGTCGTGCTGATCTCCTTACAAGGAGAGCGACATGACCGATTTTGCAAGATTGTTGCACGCGGATAGGCCGAACCCCGAGCACGCGGCTGCGCTCCAGCTCTATGGCCGCTTCGTCGGCGACTGGGATGCCGGGATCACCGCCCATGGGGTAGACGGAACGAAACACACCGCGCCTGGCGAAATCCATTTCGGCTGGGTGCTCGAGGGCCGCGCCGTCCAGGATGTCTGGATCATTCCCCGCCCTGCGGGAAGCCCGGCCTTTCCAGTCGCCGGCAACTGGTACGGCACGACACTGCGGGTCTATGACCCCTCCATTTCCGCGTGGCGGATTTCCTGGTTCGATCCTGGCCGCAGCGTATTCCGCCAGCAGATTGGCCGTCCGCGCGGAAACGACATCGTGCAGGACGGCACGACCGACGCAGGCGAGCTGACGCGCTGGAGTTTCACTGAGATCACCGACAATTCCTTCCACTGGCTCGGCGAGGCCAAGCCTGCCACTGCAAACGAATGGCGGCTTGTGGTCGACGTGAGGGCGAACCGCCGCAGGACCTGACCGCAGCGCTCGATACGCTCGCGGTGAAGGGCGCGGTTGCGCAACGCGCGCTGCTGCGTGAAGACATGAGATGCTAGGCTGCTCCCACAAAAAACACTGAGGGAGCGAACGTCGATGGCTGCAAGCGGGTTGCCCGCCAATACGAGCGGGCTGTTTGTCGAGCCGCGCGAGGACTGGCTCGCGCAATATCAGGAGGAGATCATCGATACGGCGCGGCCGATCGTCGATCCCCATCACCATCTCTGGAATCGCGGGCACCGCTATCTGATCGAGGAGATGGCCGCCGACATCGCCTCCGGCCACAACGTCATCGCCACCGTCTATGTCGATTGCCGCTCGATGTATCGCGCGCACGGGCCCGAAGCGTTCCGGCCCGTCGGCGAGGTCGAATTCGCCAACGGTGTCGCCGCCATGAGCGCGAGCGGCGGCTATGGCAAGGCCGCGATCTGCGCCGGCATCGTCGGCCACGCCAACCTGCTGCTGGGCGACGCCGCAAGGCCCGTGCTGGAAGCGGAGATTGCAGCCGGCAACGGCCGCTTCCGCGGCATCAGGCATGCCTCGGCCTGGGACGAAGACCCTGTCGTCGCCGGCATGTATGCAAACCGGCCGAAGGGACTTTTACAAGACCCGACCTTTCGCAAGGGCTTTGCCTGTCTTGCACCGCTGAATCTCAGCTTCGATGCCTGGCTGTTCCATCCACAGATCGGCGAACTGACCGAGCTCGCGCGCGCCTTCCCCGACACCAGGATCGTGCTCGATCATTGCGGCGGCCCGGCCGGTGTCGGCCGCTTTGCCGGACGGCGCGAGGAGGTGTTTCCGCAGTGGCTCGCCTCGATCCGCGAGATCGCCAAATGCGAGAACGTTGTGGTGAAGCTCGGCGGGCTCGCGATGTGCCTGCTCGGCTACGACTTCCATTTGCGCGAAAGGCCGCCGTCATCCGAGGAGCTTGCCGCGGCCTGGCGGCCCTATGTCGAGACCTGCATCGAAGCGTTCGGGCCGAAGCGCGCGATGTTCGAGAGCAATTTCCCGCCGGACAAGGGCCAGTGCAGCTACCAGGTGATCTTCAACGCCTTCAAGCGCATTGCGGCACCTTTGAGCGAAACCGAGAAGACGGCGCTGTTCTCGCAGACCGCGACCGATTTCTACCGGCTCGACCTGCCGTCATGACAAGAAGAGGGGCCGGGATGTTGGTCCAGGCCCCTCTTCCGTCGTGGCCGCTGGGAAGCGTCCTTGAATATGACTAGCCGGCACCCATCAGCGAGGCGGGACGGCGCTCGCCGGTGGAAACGAACATCCGCTTGAGCTTGTTGACGACGCGGATCAGGAAGCCGATCACCACGGGATTGGTCTTGCGGCAGAACGCGATCTTCTTGACGTGGCCTTCGACCTGCCATTTGGCATGGGCGCCGTCGCGGAAGAAAATAACGTCGCCGGGGCCGTAGCGCTTCGGCGGCATGCCATCGCTCTCGAGCACGATCGATCCTTCAATGATCATGATCGTCTCGTCGATGTCGTAGTACCAGTTGAAGCGCCCTTCGGTGCAGGACCAGATGATGGTCGAGGCGGTACCATCGGCGCTGGTCGACAGGATGTGCGAGCGCGACACCGGGTTGCCCTCGATGATCCAGGACGGCTCGATCGGCCGCACCTCGAGATCCACGTTGCAACTACCGACTTCAATCAATGCGTGCGACATCTCTTTATCCCAGGGAATATAATATGTATGGCCGGGTCTCGGCCCCGATTGTTTCGAAAGATGTCTGGAACGCTAGTGGCCGGCTTTTAATTCTTCCTTACGCAGGCCCCGACAATCAGCCGCAAGTTGCAGATGCGAAACGGTTAACGCCCAGATTTCCCTGCAAATTCGCGCACATGAACCCATCTTCTCCGGGGTGCGACAAAGTGCGCGAATGTGACCATCGAAGGAGCCACACCCGATGTCCCTGACCCCAGAGGTTCTGGCAGCCAACGGCGAGGTCGTCGCCTGGCTCGGCAGCCTCGATATCTCCTTCGTGCCGGACGAGGAACTCTGGTTCACCATCGACGGTGTCGACGCCCCCCCGGCAGATCGGCGGTGACGCCTCCGGCGGCGCGTTCATGCTGCTCCCGCCGCAGAATGTGCTCTACGTCTCATCGGAGGGCCGCGCAGGAATTATCGCGGAGAGTTTCGAGGCGTTCGTCCAGCTCGTCGTCGCCCGCCCCTATTGGCTGGACATCCTCAAGTTTTCCGCCGGCGGCGACCTTGCAGAGATGCGGCGCGCGGCGGACGCGCTGGAGACGACGCTCGACGACGAGGACGAGATCAACGAGGCTCGCGAGAAAATCCACAGCGCGCTCGACCTGCCCGCGGCGAGCGATCCTGTCGGAGCGCTTTACGAAGCGGTGGCCGCGTCCGACGCCATCGTGCGGGCCGCCGACGGCAGCCCGTTCACGACGCTGTTCAACCGCTTCAGCATCGACAACAACCCGATGCTGCGCAACGCGGCGGCGTGAGAGAGGCCTTCGAGGATACCAATGCGCTCGGCCTTCATGGTTCGAGACGCGCCGCAAGGCGGCGCTCCTCACCATGAGGGTCTAACATCTCTCCGCGCAACGAGACCTCATCCTGAGGAGCCCGCCAACGGCGGGCGTCTCGAAGGATGCACCGCAGAAGAGACCGTTGGCGTTACTTCGCCCACTCGCCCTTGCGGAACACCGGCACCTTGCTGCCGTCGGCGAGAATGCCGTCGATATCGGTCTCGGCCGAACCGATCATCCAGTCGATATGGATCAGGCTCTGATTGCCGCCTTGCGCGGCGATCTGCTGCGGCGTGAGCTGCGCGCCGTTGACGAAGCATTTCGAATAGCACTGGCCGAGCGCGATGTGCGACGCCGCGTTCTCGTCGAACAGCGTGTTGTAGAACAACAGTCCGCTCTGCGAGATCGGCGACGAATGCGGGACCAGCGCCACCTCGCCGAGCCGCCGCGCGCCTTCGTCGGTGTCGAGCACCTTGTTCAGCACCTCTGAGCCGCGCGAGGCCTTGGCGTCGACGATCTTGCCGTCCTCGAAGCGCACCGCGATGTTGTCGATCAGCGTGCCCTGATAAGACAGCGGCTTCGAACTCACGACATGGCCGTAGACGCGCCGGCAATGCGGCGTGGTGAAGACCTCTTCGGTCGGGATATTGGCGTTGCAGCTGACGCCGTTCTTGGAGAGCGAAGCGCCGCCCTCCCATTCATGGCCGTCGGCAAGGCCGATGGTGAGATCGGTGCCCGGCCCTGAGTACTGCAGCGCGCGGAAGCGCTGGCCGTTGAGCCAGTTGGTGCGCTCGCGCAGCACCGCATTGTGGCTCGCCCAGTTGCCCATCGCGTCCTCGCGATCGACGCGGGACGCGGCGAAGATCGCATCCGCCAGCTTGCCGACCGCAACGTCCTCGGGATCATCGGGAAACACCTGCTTGGCCCATGACGGGCTCGGATAGGCGATGATGTTCCAGTTGGTGTCGAAATTGACGATTTTCTCCAGCGCCGGCTGATAGGCCATCGAATTGGCCTTGCTCGCGCGCGCCACCTTCGACGGATCCTCGCCCGACAGCAGCATCGGATTGTCGCCGACGATGGCGAGCCGCGCGGTATTTTCAGAGAACGCCTTCGCCATCCCCTCGTAGAGCCAGCCGGCGGCGCGATCAAAACTGTTGTCGTGACCGTGGCGATAACGCGCCAGCGTCACCTCCTCGTCCGACAGGATCGGCGTCACGATGCCGGCGCCTGCTTTATAGGCGTGCACGGCGATCCGCCGCACCAGCGGCAGCGCGATCGCGGGCGCTGTCAAGAGAAGATCCTGTCCCGGCCGCAAGCCCAGGCCCACCTTCACCGCCACCTCGGCCAGCCGGTCGAGTTTCGCGGGATCGATGGGAGTGGAAGTATTGCGGTGATCAGTCATGCGGGGTCCTCTGCCGAAACTCTCTGTTCAATCTAAGTCTATCATCGCGAGACACAAGTGTGCGATTGTCCTGCGACACATGAAAGATACGCAATTTAGCGTATCGTGGTTTTCAACGCGTTGCCGATTTCAGCACCCGGTCGACCATCGCGGGCGCAAGCCCGAGGTAATTTTTCGGTGAGGTGAGCGCGTCGATTGTGGCACGGTCGATGCGGCTGGATATCCGTGGATCGGCGGACAACGCATCGGCGAGGCTTTTGCCCTCTTCGTTGGCGTGGCGGCAGGCGTCATAGACCACGTCATGCGCCTCCTGCCGCCCGAGCTGCGGCGCGAGCCCCATCATGACCGCCTCGGCCACGATCAGGCCGCGGCTGACGGCGAGATTGTCGTCCATCTTCCTTTCGTCAACGATAAGGCCGGCGAGCGCAAATTTCGCCTGGTGCAGCGCGCCGGCAGAGAGCACGAAACTTTCGGGGATCGCCATCCATTCGGCGTGCCAGGGTCCGGTGGCGCGTTCGAAATCCTGCACCATCGCATCCAGCATCAGACCCGCGTGCTGGCGCACTGCCTTGGACGCCGCGAGCATCAGCTCCGAGGAGATCGGGTTGCGCTTCTGCGGCATGGTCGAGGAGGCGCCACGCCCCTTGACGAAGGGCTCGTACACCTCGGCGAACTCGGTCGAGGCCATGATCATGATGTCGAGCGCGATCTTGCCGAGCGAGCCGGTGACCAGCGCGAGGAAGTTCACGGCCTCGGCGAAGCCGTCGCGCGCGACGTGCCAGGTCGAGGCGGGAACGCCGAGCTTCAACTCGGCGCAGAGCGCCTCCTGCACGTCGAAGCCCTTGTCACCCAGCGAGGCCAGCGTGCCCGCCGCGCCGGCGAACTGGCCGACCAGCACGCGCGGCTTCAATTGCGCCAGTCGCTCGGCGTGGCGGTCGAACATCGCAAGCCAGATCGCGGTCTTGTAGCCGAAGGTCACCGGCAGCGCCTGCTGGAGATGGGTGCGGCCCGCCATCGGCGTGTCGCGATAACGCTTCGAGAGGTTTGCGAGGATGCCGCGGAGCTCGGCGATGTCGCGCTCGACGATCTCGAGCGCGACGCGCAATTGCAGCACCACGGCGGTGTCCATGATGTCCTGCGTCGTCGCGCCCCAATGCACGTAGCGGCCGGCCTCGCCGCACTGCTTCACCATCTGATGCACCAGTGGCAGGATCGGATAGCCGACGATGTCGGTCTCCTGCCGCAACAGGTCGAAATCGAGCGCGGCGACATCCGTCCGCGCCGCGATCTGGTCCGCGGCGTCCTGCGGAATCACGCCACACCTCGCCTCAGCCTTCGCCAGCGCCACCTCGACCTCGGCATAGCGCGCGACCAGCGCGACGTCGGAAAACACCTCCCGCATCTGCGGCGTGCCGAAGGCGTCGCGGAACAGCATGGAGTCGAGCACGGTGGTGGAGGCAGGGAAAGCGGGCATGGCGCTTCTTCGTCGTTGATGTTTTGTGTGGCGGGCAGCTTACGCAGGCCGCGCTGTTCGGCAATGGACAAAGCCGCGACTTCCGTCATTCCGGGGCGCGCCACTTGGCGCGAACCCGGAATCCATCCCGCCACATCGCTCGCCGCAAGATGGATTCTCGGATGCGCAATTGCGCATCATAGCTCGCGCTTTGCGCGCCCCGGAATGACCAGCGAGTGCGTCGCCCGCGGCAATCTGACCCAAATCGCCACATTCCAGTTGAGATTGCATTCCTACTCGAAAACAGCATGGCAGCCATCTCGCAATTGCGATGAACCCGGCACGCCCTTCGGCGGACTTACAGACTTCAAGTCGAAATCCATTTTGATTTCACCACTGCCTGATTACTCCACTGCCTGATTTCACCGTTGCCCGATTTCATCATGAGGCTTGAGTTCTCGACGTGCAGTTTCTGTTCCGGGATCACCTACTCGACACCGACCGGCGCGAGCTGAGCCGCGAGCAGGTTCCCGTAGCCGTGGAGCCGCAGGTCTTCGATCTCGTCGTCCATCTCATGGAAAACCGCGACCGGGTGGTCAGCAAGGACGAGCTGATCGACAAGATCTGGCACGGGCGCAGCGTCTCTGAATCCACACTGACCAGCCGGATCAATGCGGCACGCAAGGCGATCGGCGACAATGGTGCGAACCAGGCGCTGATCCGCACCATCGCGCGCAAGGGCTTTCGTTTCGTCGGCGATGTCGAAACCAAGCTGGGCGCGGCCGCACCGGACCCCGGTCGGGTGGCCCGGGCGC
>NZ_LGHM01000014.1 GCF_001908185.1 Bradyrhizobium sp. AS23.2 | reverse complement strand
CCGAGCGCGGCCTGCGTGAGCAAGGCGCCGCGCGCCGGCGCCGTGACGCCCGACGTCATCACGATCGCGGCAATCGCAGTGTCGGCAGGTGCAGCAAGAGGCTCAGCGCCTGCGCCGCGGGCCTGCAGCTCCGCCAGCGTCATCACGTGATCCACCCGCGCGCCATCGTCCCATTGCTCGTGCATGACGACGATCAGCCGCAATCTCGGGCAGCGATCGCGGATGCCGAGCGCCCGGTGCAGATGCGCATCGCCGGCGACGAAGAGAACGGTGACGCCGAAGAGATTGACCAGACGCGCCAGCTCGTCGCCATCGGCATCGGCGTCGAGACCGGTCGAGACCCCGCCGGCGGCCATGATGCCGAGATCGGCGAGCACCCAATCCGCGCAGGTGTCGCCACAGATCGCCGCGACGTCCCGATCCTGCAGACCGACGGCGCGCAAGCCGCGCGCGATCGCAGCGATGCGTGTCGCGGTCTCCATGCCGCTGAGCGGCTGCCAGAGCCCGTAGCGCTTCGAGCGCATCACCGTCGCGCCGCCGTGCGCCGCGAGGGCTGCGGTAAGACGTGCCGAGAGTGCCTCGGTTTCAGCGCCGCCCGCCATGACCACCTTCACTGTGCATACCAAGATAGAATTCCCGCACCTGATCGGACTGCAGCAGGTTCGCGCAGGCGTCGTGCATCACCACGCGGCCGACCTCGAGCACATAGCCGTAGTGCGCCGTCTCCAGCGCCATCTTCGCGTTCTGCTCGACCAGCAGGATCGAGACGCCCTCCTCCGCGTTGAGGCGGCGGATGATCGTAAAGATCTCCTTCACCAGGAGCGGCGAGAGCCCGAGGGACGGCTCATCCAGCAGCAGCACCTTCGGACGGCTCATCAGGGCCCGGCTGATCGCCAGCATCTGCTGCTGGCCGCCCGAGAGCTGTCCCGCGATCTGGTTCTGCCGTTCGCGCAGCACCGGGAAATAGTCGAACACCTTCTCCAGGTCGCTGGCGACGGCCTTGCTGTCGTTGCGGATGTAGGCGCCCATCCGCAGATTGTCGCGGACGGACAGGAACGGAAACACCTCGCGCCCTTCCGGTACGTGACTGATGCCGAGCCGAACGACCTTGTCGGGCTCCATCGAGCGGATTTTTCGTCCCTCGAACTCGACGGTGCCCTTCACTGGGTCGAGCACACCGGAAATGGTCTTGAGAATGCTGGTCTTGCCGGCACCGTTGGCGCCAAGCACGGTCACGATCTGTCCCTGCATCAGGTCGAGGCTGATGCCCCGGATCGCGGTGATCGGGCCGTAGGTGCTCTCGACATTGGCGAGACGGAGGATCGGTTGTGCGGTGCCCATCGTCATGCCCCGAGATAGGCCGCGATGACGTCGGGATGGCCCTGAACCTCGGCGGCAGTTCCGAGCGCCATCATCTTCCCGTAGTTCAGCGCGAGCACGCGGTCGGAGACGCGGCTGACCAGCGACATGTCGTGCTCGACCATCAGGACCGTGACACGCAGACGGCGGTTGATCTCCAGGATCCACTCCGCCATCGCATTGGTTTCCTCGACGTTGAGGCCGGACGAGGGTTCATCGAGCAGCAGCAGCGTCGGTCCGACGCAAAGCGCGCGCGCGACCTCGATCACCTTGCGGACGCCGTAGGGAAGATTGCCGATCGTGGTGTCGCGGTATCTTTGCAGCCGCAGCACGTCCATGACCTCCTCAGCCGCGCGCCGATGCGCGACCTCCTCCTCGCGGACCTTCCTGGTGCGCAGGATGTCCTGCCAGGTGCGCGTGGTCGAATGCCGGTGGCGGCCGACCAGAAGGTTCTGCAAGGTGGAGGCGCTCTCGAACAATTCGATGTTCTGGAACGTGCGCGCGATGCCGCGCCCGGCAATCTGCTGGGCCGAGAGCCGCGTGACGTCCTCGTCGCGGAAGATGATCTGGCCCGCGCTCGGCGTGTAGAGCCGGCTGATGAGATTGAACAGCGTGGTTTTTCCCGCGCCATTCGGCCCGATGATGGTGAAGACCTCGCCCTCGTTGATGCCGAACGAGACATTGTCCACGGCCGTGAGGCCGCCGAACTTCACCGTCAGGTTCTTGACGTCGAAGAAGGTCATCGTCGCTCGGACTTCAGGAACATGCGGGGTGGACGGGCGCTACGTTGGCGCGCCAGCGGAAACTGCTTGAAATATGCTTTCACGCGCTGCCATCGGCCATCGAGGCCCAGCGGTTCGTAGATGATGAAGACGATGATGATGATGCCGAAGATCAGCGACTTCAGACCCGGCGCGTTGACCACGCGCGACACACCGGCCTGAACGGCCTGGTTCACGCTGTCAGGCAGGTACAACCCGTGCGTCACCATGTCGGCCCACAGCGGCAGCTGGTCCTTGAGGATGATGAGCAGCGGATCGGCCATGATCATGAAGATCGCGCCGAATACCGCGCCCCTCAGGCTCACAAGCCCGCCGATGATGATGATCATGACGAAATCGATCGAGACCGACAGGCTGAACATCTCGGGCGAGATGAACGACATCTTGTGCGCATAGAGGGCACCGGCGATTCCGGTAATGCCGGCGGACAGCGCGAAGGCGGTGGTCTTGTAGCGGGCGGTGTCGATGCCCATGCTGCGCGCGGCGGTCTCGGAGTCCCGGAGCGCCATGAAGGAACGCCCGGTCGAGGACCGGATGATGTTGATGGCGGCGAGAACCACCAACACGGTGACGAGCAGGCAGAGGTAATAGAAGCCTTCCGTACCGAGCTTCAGCCCGAACAAGGACGGCGGCGGAAGCATCAGGCCTTCGTTGCCATTGGTGACGCTCTCCCACCGCGCGATGATCTCCTCCACGATGAAGGCAAAGGCAAGCGTCGCGATGGCGAGATAGATCCCGTGCAGGCGGAGCGCCGGCAGGCCGACGAGGTAGCCGGCGATCCCGGTGAAGACACCGGCGAGCGGGAGATAAAGCACCAGCGGAAGACCATACTTCTGGGCAACGGCGGTGAAATAGGCGCCGATCGCGAGGAAGGCGGCGTGACCGATCGAGACCTGTCCGGCCTGGCCGGACAGGATGTTCAGCGCCACGCCGACGATCGCGTAGATCATGATGAAGACGAGCTGGCTGAGGTAATAGGATTCCAGCAGGTAAGGCGCGGCGATCAGGCCCGCGATCAGGACGGCGTACCAGAAAACTGCAGCCTTCGACGGAAACAGCGGATCGCTATCGCCGTAATCGGTGCGGACATGATGCGCCATGCCTTACACCTTCTTGACGGCGTTGAGGCCAAACAGGCCCTGTGGCTTCCACAGCAGCACCGCGAGCAGGACGACATAGGCCGCAACGTCCTTGAAACCTTCCGGCAGATAGAAGCCGGACAGCGACTCGACGATGCCGATCGTGATGCCGCCGGCCACCGCGCCGGGGATCGAGCCGAAGCCGCCGAGGACGGCCGCGGGAAACGCCTTGATTCCGAGAAAGCCGAGATTGGCGTGGATCAGCGTGATCGGCGCGAGCAGGATCCCGGCGGCGCACGCGACCATGGCGGAGAGGCTCCAGATCAGCGAGAACATCCGCTTGACCGGAATGCCCATGTAGTAGGCCGCGAGCATGTTCTGCGAAGTTGCCTGCATCGCAATGCCGACCCGCGTGAAGCGGAAGAACGCGTAGAGCGCCGCGCAAAGCAGTATCGTTGCGACGATGATCGAGAGCGCGTCCCATGCAATGACCAGCGCGCCGATCTTGAACACGCCGTCGGTGAATGGCGTCTCGATCCGTAAGTCGTCGGTGCCCCAGATGATGCCGACGAGCGCGCGGATCACGAGCCCGAGACCGATCGTCGCCATCACGATCGAGAATTGCGGGTAGCCGAGGATGGGACGGAGCACGAGCCGCTCCATGATCGCGCCGAGGATCGCCATCGCGATCACGCACAACAGGAACGATAGCCAGTAGTTCAGCCCGAGCGTCGTGATGAAGGTGACCGACATGAAGGCGCCGAGCATCATGATCTCGCCTTGCGCGAAATTCACGACTTCGGTGGCCTTGTAGATCAGCACGAATCCAAGCGCGATCAGCCCATAGACGCACCCGAGCGCGACGCCGCTAATCAGCTGCTGCGTGAAATCAAGCATTTCCGTCCCAATGGCGCGCTGCGCCTGATGTTTTTTTGATATGAGAGCGGTCGATGATGTTAGTCAAGCAGCTAATTAAACTCGACGCTGCGACCATCGAATGAGGCTTCATGCCGCGCTCAATCGTCTCGTGTAGCGCCTTGCCACAAGACTTGCGGACAGCGGCTGCTCGCGCGCCAGTGCTGCGGATTTGTCGAATTTCGCTCTCAATACTGACCTCCAACACAAACAACTATCGGAGGTTGGCCTCGCTTCGGCGCAGCCGCGAACGCCCGCCCTTGAAGGCGGCGCAATGTCTAATTTGGGCCAAGACCGATTTGGGCCAGCCCACCGTCGGCCGCAAAGTCGACTCGTTGAGGACAACGGAGCCTCAGCGCTGGGACACTGGTTGCGTTGCTCGCTTCCTGTGCGGGAGGAACTACGGCGCACTGTGTTTAAAGATCGCGTTCAACTGCGAAGAGTGAGGTGCACGCATCAATCTGAGACGGTAGCGTCGTTCGTGCTGAGAATAGGGTATCGGGGTCGCGAGCAGCCCGGCGGCATTCGAGCGCGCGCGTGATCAGGTCGACGTCGAGCCGTCCAGGGTGGCTTTCGTTGACAAACGCCACCGCGTCATCGTTTGAACCCATCAGCCCAGTCGTCCAGCTGTAGCAAAAGCGCGCCGGATAGAGCAGCGTTCGTAGATAGTCCTTGCGATGCTTGGGTTCGAGAGCGTCGGCTGCGGCGAAGCTTCTTGCGCGGTCCGCCCAGCTCGCAAACGGCTCGCCGCGCAGATATTCTTGTATCTCGGCGAGCGTAGGTCGCGTTGGCTTGATGCATTCGCGCTCCATCAGCGCGACCGCGTGATCGAGATAGTCGATGCGATCCAGCGGCGGGAACCGGCCGATCGAAAAGTAGCGATCGGCCCAGAATACGGAAACCTTTGGCCCCCAATCGGCGGACAGTGCAACAGCCTGGACCCTAATTCTATCCTGCGCCTTCGACGACAGTCCGGCCTCTGTGACGAGCGCAATGTCGACGTCGCTGTAACGCCAGCTGAAACCCGCGTGTGCAATGCTTCCGATGAGGTAGGCGCCAAGCAGTTCGGTCCGGAGTGTCCTGCGCCAATGTGGGACGAGACGGCGGGCAAAATCCATCGCCGCAGCTCTCGCAACCTCATTTGGATCGGCTTGCGTCATCAAAGATGGCTTGGACATTTACGCGCCCCCAAGCGGGCTCCAGAGTATAGAGTTCGATGCGCTGAACTATACTATGATGCATGATGACGCACGTGGAAGGCCTGAAAGAGGCCGACGTCATCCTTGTCGGCGTCTCGCGCACGGTCGAAGACGCCGATATCGATCCATCTCGCCAATCGCGGCATTCGGACTGCCAACGTTCCCGCTGATGCCATACGTTCGGCTCCCTTTTTTGGCGCGATCAGCTGGTCAATTCACCACCCGCTGTCTCGGGCGCGAGCCAGGCCGCCGAGAGGGTGATCGCGGCGAGTACGATGAGATAGACCGAGATCGGCCAGGTCGCGCCGCCGGTCCAGGTCATGAGAGTCGTCGCGGCAAATGGGGTGAGACCTCCGATGGCGGCGCCAATCTGGAAGCCGAGCGACGCGCCGCTGTAGCGCACCCGCGCGGCGAATAGCTCAGAGTACCAAGGCGCGCCGACTGCAAACCCAATCATTTGACCGAACGTGATGGCCGTGACGATCGTCAGCGTGATGGCCAACGGATCCTTCGTGTCGAGCAGCCAGAACATCGGGAAGGCGAAGGCCATCGCGAACGCGCAGCTCGCATAGAACATCCTCTTGCGGCCGATACGGTCGGAAAGCCAACCGAAAACCGGGATCATCACGAGCGCCACGACGGCCGCGAGAAAGATCGCGTTGATGATCACGCTTCGTGGCATGGCGAGGTTGCCGGTGACATAGCTGATGGCAAAGACGCCGGCGACGATCGCATAGGTCACCTCGGATGGCTTCAGCCCGATTGCCGTGAAGAAGGGGCGGCGATGCCGGGCAAGGATTTCAACGAGCGGCACCTGGGCAACCTCTTTCCTAGCCTCGATCTCGCGGAAGACCGGCGTCTCCTCGAGGTGCAGGCGGATATAAAGGCCGACAGCGACAAGCCCGATGCTGATCAGGAACGGAATGCGCCACGCCCAAGCGAGGAAATCCGATTCCGGCACCTGCGACAAAGCAGCGAACATCCCGATGGCCGCTAGGTTCCCAATCGGGAGGACAAGCAGTATTGGCGCCGCGATGCCGATCTGATCGTAGGTGGGCAGAAGGCCGATCAGGAACGTTCCAAGCCCCATGATGACGATGGTCATCGCAAGCATGGCCTTGCGACCGACCCGGTCGCCAAAATGGCCGAAGACCGCCGCGCCAAACGGACGTGCCATGAAGCCGACCGCGTAGGTGCCGAACGCTGCGATGGTACTCAGCGCCGGATCGGACAACGGGAAGAACAGCTTGCTGAAGACCAGGGCAGTGGCAGTGCCGTAGATCAGGAAATCGTACCACTCGACCGCGGTGCCGATGACGCCGGCCGCCACAACCTTGGTCACGGACGCTCGCTGATGCGGCGTGCCAGTCTCGGGCTGCCCCGTGCCCGCTGAGAGAGAGACTCCGCCTTCTCCGACGCTGGCCATTGCCGCCCCCATCAGTGCTCGATGATCGGGCTCCGCGAAGAGTACTTGGGGCGATCTACCAAGTCCACACTTGCTCGGCGTCCCCAACACGCTTGAAAAGGCGCAATTTGCCCCCAATGTCTGGTGGAGCGAGGCAACTGCCGGTGAACTTTCCGGCTAAAGATGCATGGATGTGATATTATCCCGCCACCTGCGGTGATCCGCAGAGGGTATCCCGGGAGGGAAACCCGCATGGCTTCGGATCAGGTCAAGCGCAAACTCGCCGCCATACTCGCCGCCGATATTGCCGGTTATAGCAGGTTGATGGGTGCGGATGAGGCCGGCACGCTCGCCCGCCTCAAGGAATATCGCCGAGAGCTGATCGACCCCAAGAACAAGCAATATCGAGGTCGCGTCGTGAAAACGACCGGTGACGGTATTCTCATTGAGTTTCCGAGCGTCGTGGATGCGGTATCCTGCTCGATCGAGGTCCAGCAGGGCATGCGCGAACGCAATGCCGATGTCCCTCCAGAGAAACGCATAGAATTCCGCATTGGCATCAACCTTGGCGATGTGATTATCGAGGGGCGCGACCTCTATGGCGACGGGGTCAACATTGCGGCTCGACTGGAGGGGTTAGCCGAGCCGGGCGGCATCTGCATATCGCAGACCGTGCTCAATCACGCGCGCGGCAAGATCGCGTTCGATGTCGAGGATCTGGGCGAGCAGGCCCTCAAGAACATCGTCCACCCCATATATGTCTACCGTCTCTTGCTCTGTTCCAGCCGGGGCAGCACATTGCCTCTGTCCTCGGAAGCGGCGCCGGTTTTGCCGGACAAGCCGTCGATCGCCGTTCTTCCCTTTCAGAACATGAGCGGCGATCCCGAGCAGGAGTATTTCGCGGACGGCATCGTCGAGGAGATCATCACCTCGCTCAGCCGTATCCGCTGGCTCTTCGTGATCGCGCGGAATTCGAGCTTCGCCTACAAGGGCAAATCTCCCGACATCCGAAAGGTCGGCCGCGAACTTGGGGTGCGCTACGTACTTGAGGGTAGCGTGCGCAAAGCGGCAACCCGGCTGCGCATCACCGGCCAGCTCATCGACGCTTCGACCGGCACGCATCTCTGGGCAGACCGTTTCGAAGGCGGCCTCGAAGACGTATTCGAGCTACAAGACCACGTCACATCGCGAGTGATTGGCGCCATTGCACCGAAGCTGGAACAGGCCGAGATCGAACGTGCCAAGCACAAGCCGACCGACAACCTCGATGCCTACGACTATTATCTCCGTGGGCTGGCGAGCGTTCATCGCTGGTCTAGAGAGGGCGTGGCCGAGGCACTGCAGCTATTCTACAAAGCAATAAAGCTCGACCCTGATTTCGCTTCAGCCTATGGGCTCGCCGCGTGGTGCTACTTTTGGCGCAGGGTAAATGGCTGGATGACCGACCGCGCGCAAGAGGTACCCGAGGCCATTCGGCTGGCCGGCCGAGCCGCGGAGTTGGGCAACGATGACGCTGTCGCGCTCTCTTTCAGCGGGCTGACGATTGGTTGGGTTGGCGGCGACGTTGAAGCAGCCGCCGAGTTGACCGATCGCGCGCTTGTTCTCAATCCGAACCTAGCTGCAGCATGGAGCTCCAGCGGCTTTTTGAAAACCCTTCTCGGCGATCCGGAGGTCGGTATTGAGCACTTGGAGCGCGCCATGCGGATCAGCCCTTTCGATCCGCTGATGTTCTTTATGGAGAATATTGCCGCACTCGCTCATTTCCTTGCTGGTCGGAATGACGAGGCCTGGCAATTGGCGGAAAGGGCATGCCGGAAACAGCCGTACTTTGTAGGCGCTATCAGAGTCGCTGCCGCTGGCAACGCCGCCGCTGGGCGCCTAGACGATGCGCGAAAGTGGATTACGCGAGCACTTCAACTCGATCCCGAGTTGCGCGTTTCCAATCTTAAGGATCGGGTGTCGTGGTTTCGTCCGGAAGATTTCGCCAAATACGTCGAAGCGCTGCGAAAGGCAGGACTGCCGGAGTGATCAGCCACTTGCGCGCCGACGAGATGATCGAATGAGATCCCCTTTGTTGCGGTGCATGAGTCCGAAAATGGCCCTTCGCGACGTATAGCGCAGCGACGCGAGCTTGATTGCTAACGCGGCAAAGCGGACGTAGCCTTCATTGCATCACGCGGCCAAGTTTATGGGTACACGGCCTGGTCAACATCGCTGTCCATTGTCACTCGGTAACCACAACCATCGACAAATTCGAGTCATCCCGCGTCGTGCCACGATTGCGGCAAAATTCCCCAAGACAATCCTCCCAAGATATATGCAATTCGTACAATCTTTGATTGAGCCTCCCGCCTACAAGCCTAGATTGAGGGAAGCGGTTTTTTGACGCACTGCCGTCTAGAACGATTAAGGTGTGGCGCCGCTTAGGGCATTTGCACTTTCGAACCAATTGGCGTGCCCAGCGTTTCACCGTGTCATCTGACGGCGGAGCGGGTTGCCATGATCAAGAATGCCAGGTCCCGGCCGTCTACTCCCGGAGCAGTCCCGCCACTGGGACCTTCCAAACTTAGGGAGAAAGATCGATGAAGGTCCTCATTGCGACGCTGGGGCTGCTTGTTTCAAGTCCGGTCGCCGCTCAAGAGTGCAAATCGTGCTCCGAGGCTGACGCATGCATACAGACGTACGTTAAGGCAGTGTCGACAGCCCAAAGGGCCACGAAAGTGGCAATCCGGGATTGGCAGCAAAATCTGGACAAAAAGGCTTCCCCAGAGTTTTCCAGCAGGGGCATGGCCGCACTACAAAGCGTCCTGGATTCGCAAGTTCGTTCGGAGCTTGAAAAGCTGAGGGAGTGCCTGGCTAAAATCAAGTAACGGGCGAAGCCTCGGTTACACAGAACGAAAGAGTGTGCACACGCCAATCTCTTCGCCGACCGGTGCCACTATAACATCGTGCCGGTGTTTTGCCCGACGTGTCAACGCCGTCGCAGCACGGAATGTCGTCGGCCGCGCAGCTAGAAAATCCCTTATCGATCAAACCTGCTTCTACTTTGCATGGGGTTGTTTTCGCCTTTTTTCTCCCTCTCGTTCTTACGGGGAAAGGGTCGGGGTGAGGGGCTGCTTCCGCATAGACGGTGGCAGACGAACTCGCGGAGAGTCCCCCTCACCCGGAATCTGCGCAATGCGCGCATTCCGGCCTCTCCCCGCAAGCGGGAGAGGCGAAGACGACGCTCACTCCGCCTGCAAGATCTCTGCGATCGCGGCGCCCGCCGCGATCGTGCCGAGCTTGCCGCCGACATCGCGCGTTGCCCTGCCCTCGCCGATCGCCTTCGCCACCGCCGCCTCGATCGCACGCGCGGCCTCCTCGTAGCGGACGGCGCCGCTCTTCTCGCCATGCCAGGCCAGCAGCGGGGCGGTCGACAGGATCAGCGACACCGGATTGGCGACGTCCTGCCCCGCGATATCCGGCGCCGAGCCATGCGCCGCCTGGGCCATGGCGTAGCGATCACCGACATTGAGGGAGCCGCCGAGACCGAGGCTCCCTGACAATTCGGCCGTAAGATCGGAAATAATATCGCCGAACATGTTGGTGGCGACGATGACGTCGAAACGGCCAGGGTTGCGCACCACATGTGCCATCATGGCATCGACCAGGATGTCATCGACCTCGAGGCCGGGATAGCCCTTGGCCGCCTCGCGGCAGATGTCCAGAAACATCCCGTCGCCGACCTTCAGCACATTGGCCTTGTGCACGATGGTGAGGTGTTTTTGCCGCTTCATCGCCAGCCGGCAGGCGGCGTGCGCGATGCGCTCGCAGCACGGGCGCGTGATCCGGCGCAGCGAGATCACGACATCGGGCGTGACCAGCAGCTCGCCATTGCCCTGCTCCATGTTGCGGTCGGCGTAAAATCCCTCCGTGTTTTCGCGCACCACCACGAGATCGAAATCGCCGAGCCGGCCGGGCCGCCCCGCATAGGTGCGCGCAGGCCTGACATTGGCGTAGAGGTCGAGGCTCTTGCGGAAGTGCCGCGACGGATTGATCTCGCCATGCGCCTCGTCCTTGAAGTCGAAGGTCGCGGTCGGGCCAAGCATCAGGCCGTCGGCGGCGCGGACGATGTCGAGCAGCTCGGGGCGCACCGTCGTGCCGAACTGCCTGAGGCTCGCATGTCCGACCGCGTGCTCCTCCAAGCGCAGATTGAGCTGGAAGCGTTCCGAGGCCGCGCGCAGCACGCCCGTTGTGGCGGTCGTGATCTCCGGTCCGATGCCGTCCCCCGGCAGAACGACGATTTGCATGGCGATTCCCTGAAATTGCAGCAGCTCGCGCAATCATACGCCAGGGCGTGGCGTCATCGCCCGACCTTCGCGCATACAATGCATGCGCGCATATGCCTGTGGAAGCGGCCTCGGCCGTAGTACATGCCGGAAGTCCCTTTAGCCACGCCGCCGGAGCAACGCGCAGGCAATGACAATCACGTTACCTGCCGCCGCGCGCGAGCCCGACTACCCGATCGCCGATGGCCTGCCCGAGGTGCAGCGGCGCTGGGCGATCGCCGCGATCTTCACCGCACTGGCGATGGCCTCGCTCGACACCGCGATCGCCAACATCGCGCTGCCCGCCATTGCCGCCGACCTGCATGTCAGCCCGGAGCAGTCAGTCTGGGTCGTCAACGTCTACCAGATCACACTGGTGGCGACGCTGCTGCCGCTCGGCGCGCTCGGCGAGATCGTCGGGCACCAGCGCATCTATCTCGGCGGCCTCATCCTGTTCACCATCGCCTCGCTGTTCTGCGCGGTGGCGTGGTCGCTCGACAGCCTGCTGGTCGCACGCACGCTGCAAGGCGTCGGCGCAAGCGGCATCATGAGCGTCAACACCGCACTGGTGCGCTTCGTCTATCCCGGCCGAATGCAGGGCCGCGGCTTCGGTCATAACGCGCTCGTGGTCGCCACTGCCTTCACCTTCGGCCCCTCGATCGCTTCCGCCATCCTGGCGATCGGCCCATGGCCCTGGCTGTTCGCCGTCAACATTCCCTTCGGCCTCGTCGCGATCGGCATCGGCTTTGCGATGCTGCCGAAGACGCCGCGGGCGGATCACGCGTTTGATTTCCTCGGCGCGCTTCTTGCCGCTGCCTGCCTCTGCCTGTTCATCACGGGCATCGGCAGCGCCGCGCATAATCTGTCGCCGGCCCTCGTTGCGGTCGAGCTCGTCACGGCGCTCGCGCTCGGCTTCATCCTGACGCGGCGCCATGCGGACCATCCCGCGCCGATGCTGCCGATCGACCTGTTCAGCCGGCCGATGTTCGCGCTGTCGGCGGCGACGGCTGTCTGCTCCTTCGCGGTGCAGGGCCTCGCCTTCGTCTCGCTGCCCTTCTACTTCGAGGACGTGCTCGGCCGTTCGCAGGTCGAGACCGGCTTCTTCATGACCCCGTGGCCGCTAGTGGTCGGCGTCATGGCGCCGATCGCCGGCCGCCTCTCCGATCGCCACGCAGTTGGATTGTTGGGCGGCATCGGACTGGTGCTGCTCGGCCTCGGCATGGCGCTGCTTGCGTTGCTTCCGGCGAGCCCGAGCATCCCTGATATCGTCTGGCGGATCATGATCTGCGGCATGGGGTTCGGCTTCTTCCAGGCACCGAACATGAAGGCGATCATGTCAAGCGCACCGCCGCACCGCGGCGGCAGCGCCTCGGGCATCGTTGCCACCGCGCGTTTGACGGGGCAAACCACGGGCGCAGCGCTCGCTGCGGCCTGCTTTGCTATGGCTGGACACAACGGCGCCACCGTCGCGCTGGCGCTCGGCGCAGGCTTTGCCGCCCTCGGCAGCGTGATGAGCTTCTTGCGGCTGGCGGTGAAGTAAGACCCTCAAGCCAGGTGTCGGGCTGCCGTCGCGTCGATAGTCACCGGCGGGGTGACTGTCTCGTCGTCGAGCGCTGCGAGACGCGCGTCGATGGCATCGATGACCTTGCGCGAGAACGGTCCGAGATGCGCATAGGCGGCAATCATCTGCACCGCGATCCGCGCCGATGATGTGTCGCGCTTGGCGCAATTCATGAAGGTTTGCCAGAGCGGCCCGCGCGCCTCCGGAATCGCCGTGACCACGCGGTGTACCGTCTCCATCGCCCCGATCCTGGCGCGAATGTCGCCCTCGGCGAGTTGGTCGCGCTGCTTCGACCGGTCGAGCAGCGTCATCAGGCGGTCGATGCGGCTCGCATAGGCCGCCGGGCTGTAGACGCGCTCCAGCACCGTCTTGTAGTCCCTCAGGATGTCCCGCAACGGGCGGACGGGATCGAAGTTGATCCCGCCCATGCATTGGTCGGCACCTACCTTCGGCGTCAGATCGTGCCCCGGATGCAGCCGGCCTTCGCGAGCGAGGCGGCGCGTGAGCTGCGTGTTCGGCAAGGCGTAGAGCAGCCCGACCATGCAGACGGGAATGGCCGCCTCCTCGATGAAATCGACCATGGCATCGGCCATCGCGACCTTCTCGCTGTCGAAGCCGACGATGAAGCCTGCGGTGACGAGCATTCCGGCGGCGTAGATCTTGTGGATGCTCTCGGCGATGTTGCGCCGCGTGTTCTGCTTCTTGCGCATCGCGACCAGCGTCGCGGGATCCGGACTTTCGATGCCGACGAAGATGCCGAAGAAATTCGCGGCACCCATTAGCTCCAGCAGTTCGGGATCGTCGGCCAGATTGACCGAGGCCTCGGTCGACAGTTCGAAGGGATAGCCGTGCGCGCGCTGCCATTCGGCGAGCTTGGGCAGGAACTGCCGCAGCGACTTCTTGTTGCCGATGAAATTGTCGTCGACGAAGTCGAGATGGCCGCGGTAGCCCATCTGGTAGAGGGTCTCGAGCTCGACGAACATCTGCTCGGTCGTCTTGGTCCGCGGCACGCGTCCGTAGAGTTCGATGATGTCACAGAACTCGCAGGTGAACGGACAGCCACGCGAGTACTGCACGCCGAGATAGAGATAGTCCTCGAATTTGAGCAGGTCGAAGCGCGGCACCGGCGTCTTGGTGACATCGGCCTGGAACTTGGGTGCCGTGAAGACGCCGGACCTTGCCCCGCTGTCCCAGGCCGCGATGAACTCCTCGATCACGCCTTCGGCCTCGCCGAGGACCTGGAAGTCCGCCCTTTCGTAAATGTGGGGGCTGGAGGTGGGATCGGGACCGCCGACGACCACCGGCTTGCCGGCCGCACGGCATAGCTCGATCAGGCGCAACGTATCGACCTGCTGCGACAGCATTCCGCCGGTGAAGACGACGTCCGCCCAGGCGAGATCCTCGTCACCAAAGGGCGCCGTGTTGCAATCGATCAGCCGGACCGTCCAGTCCTTGGGCAACATTGCCGCAACGGTGATCAGGCCGAGGGGAGCAGCCGGGCGCCGGACGCCCATCAGTTTGCAGGACTCACCAAAACTCCAGAACGACTCCGCGGTGAAGAGCGGATAGAGCATCAGCACGTTGCAGGGGTTTGGCACGTTGATGGAACTCCTTGTGGTTCGGACACAGTGTAGCAAAGCGTTTCGGTCTTGCACCCCGTCAAATGGGACAAACTGTCGCCCGCTCCCGCGTGGAAAACGCTGGGACGTCGCTTTAAGCCGGGCGTTTGCGGCCGGAGAGAGGCTGCGCCCCCCGCCGAAACCGGGCATGGCACAACACCGCCGGTCCCAAAATCTTCCCGCACCAGCCAGATTCTTAGGAAGTTACCCCTCACACTATTGATTTGAACAGTTCCAATTTGCCGGACACATTGCGCCCCTGAGTCCAGTCGGTGGATTGGCCAATCAGGGGACTTGCGATGGCAAACCTAACAATCAACGGAAAAACCTTCACGCTCGACGTCGAGCCGGATACGCCACTGCTCTGGGCAATCCGCGAGAATGCCGGCCTGACCGGCACCAAATATGGTTGCGGCATTGCACAATGCGGCGCCTGCACCGTTCACATCGACGGCGTCGCCACCCGCTCCTGTGGGGTTTCGGTCAGCGAGGTCGCGGGCAAGAAGATTACCACGATCGAGGGGCTCGCCCCCGGCGACACGCTGCACAAGGTGCAGAAGGCCTGGATCGCCCAGGACGTACCGCAATGCGGCTATTGCCAGAGCGGCATGATCATGGCCGTCGCGTCGCTGCTGAACGAGAAACCGAAGCCGACCGACGCCGATATCGACGCGGCCATCACCAATATCTGCCGCTGCGGCACCTTCCAGCAGGTGCGCGAGGCGATCCACACGATCGCAAGCGCCTAAGGAGCCGCCACATGAACAAGCACGTCTCTCCCAGAATGAACCGCCGAGCCTTCGTCATTGGAAGCGCTGCGCTCGGCACAGGCCTCGCAATCGGCCTCGACATCCCCTTCGGCGGACCGGCCGTGGTTCGCGCCGCCGACGGCTCGCCCGAGGTCAATGCCTGGGTCGTGATTCGGCCCGACGACACCGTGGTGATCCGCATCGCCCGCTCCGAGATGGGTCAGGGCTCGCTCACCGGCCTCGCCCAGCTCGTCGCCGAGGAACTCGAATGCGACTGGTCGAAGGTCACGACCGAGTACCCGACACCTGGCCAGAGCGTCGCCCGCAAGCGCGTCTGGGGCGACTTCTCGACCGGCGGCAGCCGCGGCATCCGCACCTCGCAAGACTATGTCCGCAAGGGCGGCGCCACCGCGCGCGTGATGCTGATCCAGGCCGCCGCCGACGAGTGGAGGGTGCCGGCCTCTGAATGCACCGTCGCCAACGGCGTCATCACCCACAAGGCCTCGGGCCAGACCACGACCTACGGCAAGGTCGCCGAGGCCGCGGCAAAACTGACGCCGCCGGCTGAGGTCAAGCTCAAGGACCCGAAGGATTGGACCATCGCAGGCAAAGGCCTGCTACGGCTCGACACCACCGACAAGACCACCGGCGCGATGGTGTACGGCATCGACGTCAAGCTGCCGGGCATGCTGAACGCCGCGATCAAGGACTGCCCGGTGTTCGGCGGCAAGGTGAAGAGCTTTGACGAAGCCAAGGTCGCCGGCATGAAAGGCGTCAAGAAGGTCGTCAAGGTCGGAGATTCCGCGGTCGCGGTCGTTGCCGACACCTGGTGGCACGCCAAGACCGCGCTGGAAGCGCTGCCGATCGTCTGGGACGAGGGCGACAACGCCAAGGTCTCGAGCGAGTCGATTGCGAAGTGGCTGGCCGAGGGCCTCGACAACGAGCAACCGGCCTATGTCGGCAACCGAAACGGCGACGCCAAGGCGGCGATTGCCGGCGCCGCCAAGAAGATCGAGGCCGTCTACAACTATCCCTACCAGAACCACGCCACGATGGAGCCGATGAACGCCACCGCGCTCTACACGGCGGACAAATGCGAGGTCTGGTGCGGCACGCAGAATGGCGAGGCTGCGTTCGCGGCGGTGCTGGAAGCCTCGGGCCTGCCGGCGGACAAGTGCGATGTGCACAAGTTGATGCTCGGCGGCGGCTTCGGCCGGCGCGGCATGACGGACTATGTCCGCCAGGCCGTCGAGATCGCCAAGCAGATGCCGGGCACGCCGGTCAAGCTGTTGTGGTCGCGCGAAGAGGACATGGCGCACGGCAAATATCACCCGGTCACCCAGTGCAAGATGACCGGCGCGTTCGATGCCAACAACAACCTGGTCGCGCTGCACTACCGCCTGTCCGGGCAGTCGATTCTGTTCTCGCTCCGCCCCGAAGCGCTGCAGAACGGCATGGATCCGGCCGCATTCCAGGGCGTAGCCCAATCCGGCGAGGCCGTGTTCGGCTACTCGGTGCCGAACCTCCTGATCGAGCACTCGATGCGCAACCCGCACGTTCCGCCCGGCTTCTGGCGCGGCGTGAATGTCAATCACAACGCGATCTACATGGAATGTTTCATGGACGAGCTGGCCCATGCCGCAGGCCAGGACCCGCTCGAATTCCGCCGCAAGCTGATGGGCAGTCACCCCAAGCATCTGGCGGTGCTCAATGCCGTCGCCGAGAAGATTGGCTGGAGCAAGCCGGCGCCGCGGGGCGTCTATCGCGGCATCGCGCAGGTGATGGGCTATGGCAGCTATGTCGCCGGCGCCGCCGAAATCTCGGTGATCGATGGCACCAAGATCAAGGTGCATCGCATCGTCGCCTCCACCGATCCCGGCTACATCGTCAATCCGGCGCAGGTGGAACGGCAGATCGCGGGCTCCTTCGTCTATGGCCTCTCGGCGCTGTTCTACGGCGGCTGCACCGTCAAGGACGGCCGCATCGAGCAAACCAACTTCGACACCTACAACTCGATGCGCATCAACGAGATGCCGAAGGTGGAGGCGGTGATGGTACCAAGCGGCGGATTCTGGGGCGGCGTCGGCGAGCCGACCATCGGCGTCGCAGCACCCGCGGTGCTCAACGCCTATTTCGCGGCGACGGGCAAGCGCATCCGCTCGGTGCCGCTGCGCGACCAGAACATCACCTTCGCCTAAGAAACGCCGCGGCGGCCACAACGGCCGCCGCAGCACTTTCCGGATGAAGCTCATGAATGCGCCGTTGACACGGCGGAATGCCGTCCTCGGCATCACCGCCGCGGCCACATCGTTCGCCGCTCCTTCGATCCTGCGTGCGCAATCAGCGGGCCGCGTTGTCGTGATCGGCGGCGGGTTCGGTGGGGCAGCCTGTGCTCGCGCGCTCAAGCGTGCGCAAGCGAACTTGCAGGTCGCCCTCATCGAACCCAACAAGGTCATCACCGCCTGCCCCTTCAGCAATGAAGTGATCGCCGGCATGCGCGAGATCGAGGCGCAACAGTTCGGCCATGACAAGCTCGCCGCCGAGGGTGTCACTGTCGTCGCCCAGGCTGCGACGACCATCGACACGCAAAAGCACAGCGTGACGACGGCGGATGGCACCGCGCTCGCCTATGACCGCCTCGTTCTCTCACCCGGCATCGACTTTCATATCGAAGCCCTGCCCGGCTACGACGACGCCGCAGCGGAGAAGATGCCGCACGCCTGGAAAGCCGGCGCGCAGACGCTTCTGCTGCGGAAGCAACTGGAGGCAATGGACGATGGCGGCCTCTTTGCGATCGCGATCCCCGCCAATCCCTCGCGCTGCCCGCCCGCGCCTTACGAGCGCGCCAGCCTGATCGCGCACTACCTGAAGACGAAGAAGCCGCGCTCGAAAGTGCTGATCCTCGATGCCAAGGACAATTTTTCCCAACAGCGGCTGTTCGAGAAGGCCTGGAAGGAACTTTACGGCGACATGATCGAGCGCATCGCCCTGTCGCAAGGCGGCCGCGTGACCTCGGTCGATCCCGCGACCAGAACCATCGTCACCGAATTCGGCAACTACATGCCTGACGTGGCCAATGTCATCCCGCCGCAGCGCGCCGGGCGCATTGCCGAGATCGCAGGCACTGCGGATGCAACCGGCTGGTGCCCGATCGATCCCGCCACCTTCGAGTCGAAGCTCATCAAAAACATCCATGTCATCGGCGACGCCTGCCTCGGCGGCGGCATCCCCAAATCGGCGTCGGCAGCGAGCGCCCAGGGCAAGGCCTGCGCCAGCGCGATCGTCGGCATGCTCGCGGGTCGGGCGCCTGAGGCGCCACGGCTGACCGGCGTCTGCTACAACACCGTCGCCCCCGGTTACGGCTTTTCACTCGCCGGCAACTATCAGCCCAAGGGCGACATCTTTGCCGAGGTCGAGGGCGGCGCGACGAGCCCGGTCGATGCGCCGCGCGAGCTACGCGCCCGCGAGGCGGCCGAGGCCGAGCGCTGGTTTCAAACCATCACGGCGGACACCTTTGGCTAGATCATCCGCCCATATCGCAGCGCTGATCGCCGCCAGTCTCGCCTTCGCCTGCGCTGCGAGCGCTGACGAGCTTGCGTCCTACAAGATCGTCGGCGACGGCATTCCGGAACCGCTCACGGGCTCGCCCGGCGACGCCGCGCGCGGCCGCGCGCTTGTGCTTGCGCGCACCACCACCTGCATTCTCTGCCATTCCGGCCCGTTCCCGGAGACGCGGTTCCAGGGCGACCTGGCCCCTGACCTCACCGGCGCCGGGAACCGCTGGACGGCGAGCCAGTTGCGGCTTCGACTGGTCGATGCGTCGCGCTTCAACCCGCAGACCATCATGCCGTCCTATTATCGCGCGGACGGCTTGGTCCGCGTCGGGCGCAATTTCGCCGGCAAGCCGATATTATCGGCCGCGGAGATCGAGGACATCGTGGCTTTTCTTGCAACGCTTCGGGACTAGGACTGTTCATGCCGACCACGCGACGACAATTCCTGAGCCTTGCCGGAGGCGTCACGGCCGCCGGCACGATCCCGGTCGTCACGCTGCGGCCGCTCGAGGCGACACCGGCGATGCTCAACTCGGCAATTCGCAACGTCGTCGGTGAAGCACCAATTCGCACCGGCAAGGTGAAGCTCGACATTCCGCCGCTGGTCGAGAACGGCAACACGGTGCCGATGACAGTGAGCGTCGCAAACCCGATGACGGCGGACGACTACGTCAAGAGCATCCACGTCTTCAACGAGAAGAACCCGCAGCCGAACATCGGCAATTTCCATCTCGGCCCCTCCTCCGGCCGCGCCCAGGTCTCGACCCGGATCCGGCTCGCCGATACCCAGAAGGTGGTCGCGATCGCCCGCCTCTCCGACGACACGTTCTGGCAGGTCGCGGCCGACGTCGTCGTGACGCTGGCCGCCTGTACCGAGGAGGTGAACTGATGGCCGCCCTCATCAACGTTCCGGCAAAGGCCAAACGCGGCGACGTCATCGAGATCCGCACGCTGACCTCGCACATCATGGAGACCGGCTTCCGCCACACCGCTGCCGGCGACGTCGTGCCGCGCGACATCATCACGAGCTTCACCTGCCGCTACAACGGCGCCGAGATCTTTCGCGCCGATCTCTTTCCGGCGATCGCTGCCAACCCATACCTGTCCTTCTTCACGGTCGCCAAGGAGAGCGGCAAATTCGAGTTCGAGTGGATCGGCGACAACGGCTATTCGTCCACCGCGTCGGCATCGATCACGGTCGAATGATCTTTTGGCGCGCGATAGCGGCGGCAACTCTGTTTGCCACGGCCCCCGCCCTGCTCGCCGGTGAAATCCCGCCCGATGCGCGCCGCTCCGGCTATGCCTTCATGGGCCCGGACACGCGCGCCATGCAGGATGACGACACCACGAATCCGGGCATGCTGTTCGTGCTCGATGGCGAGGCGCTGTGGGGCAAGAAGACCGGCAGTGCGAACAAGGCCTGCGCGGATTGTCATGGCGATGCACGCAGCAGCATGAAGGGCGTCGCGGCACACTACCCCGCCTTCGACAAGGCGAGCGGGCGCCCCGTCACGCTCGACCAGCGCGTCAACCTCTGCCGCGCCAATCACCAGCAGGCGACGCCGCTGCCCTATGAGAGCCGCGACCTGCTGGCACTGTCCGCTTTCGTCGCCCACCAATCGCGCGGCGTCGCAATCACGGCCGCCGATGATCCAGAGCTCAAGCCGTTCATCGAACAGGGCCGCGACCTCTTCATGCAGCGCGAGGGACAACTCAACCTCGCCTGCACCAATTGCCACGACGACAACTTCGACAAGCGTCTTGCGGGCGCGCCGATCACGCAGGGGCAGCCGACCGGCTATCCGCTCTACCGCCTGGAGTGGCAGACGCTGGGATCGCTGGAGCGGCGGCTGCGCAGCTGCATGAGCGGCGTCCGAGCCCAGGCCTATGATTACGGCTCGCCTGAGCTGGTCGCGCTCGAACTCTACCTGATGTCACGAGCGCGCGGCCTGCCAATGGAGACGCCGGCTGTGCGTCCCTGATCCGGAGATTGGGACTAGGCAGGCGTGACACGGTCGCTTGAGCGTTTTCGAGCGAAGTGGATACCGGTTCGCGCAAAGAAAACGCGTCAAACAAGAATCTAGAGCCCCGTTCCGATTCCACCGGAGCGGAAATGGCTCTAGTATCCTTCCCAAAGAAAATGAGCCAAAGGGAGGGACTTGAAGTGGCCAACCACAACATCTCGCGCCGTACGCTGTTGACCGCCACTGCCGCGGCTGGCGCGCTCAGCCTGACCGGATTGCCGGCGCGCGCCGAGGTCAACTGGAAGAAGTACGCCGGGACCAAACTGGAGGTGATCCTCGCCAAGGGTCCCCGCGGCGACAACCTGCAAAAATACGTCAAGGAGTTCACCGAGCTCACCGGCATCCTGGTTGAATCCGAACAGATTCCCGAGCAGCAACAACGCCAGAAATGCGTCATCGAGCTCACCTCGGGCCGGCCGAGCTTCGACGTCGTCCATCTCAGCTATCACGTGCAGAAGCGGCAGTTCGAGAAAGCCGGCTGGCTCGCCGACATGACGCCCTATTTGAAGGACCCGACGCTGACCGCACCCGACCTCGTCGAGAGCGACTTCTCGGCCGCCGGCCTGCAATACGCCAAGAACGACAAGGGCCAGATGCTGTCGCTGCCCTGGTCGGTCGACTATTTCATCCTCTACTACAACAAGGAGCTATTCCAGAAGAAGGGTGTCGCCGTGCCCAAGACGCTGGACGAGATGGTCACGGCTGCCGAAAAACTCACCGATGCCAAGGAAGGCACCTACGGCTTCGTCGGGCGCGGCTTGCGCAACGCCAACATGACGTTGTGGACCAACTTCTTCCTCAACTATGGCGGCGAATTCCTCGACGCCAAGGGCAACATCCTCACGGACGGTCCGGAAGCGGTCGCGGCGACAAAACTCTATCAGACGCTGCTGACGAAAGTCGCTCCGCCCGGCGTCGCCGGCTTCAACTGGATGGAGTCGATGGCCTCCTTCACACAAGGACGTTCGGCGATGTGGATCGACGGTGTCGGTTGGGCGCCGCCGCTGGAAGATCCGGCCGCCTCACGCGTCGTCGGTAAGGTCGGCTACACCATCGTGCCGGCCGGGCCGAAGGGCCAGTATTCGGCCACCTATGGCGACGGCATCGGCATTGCCGCAGCGAGCAAGAACAAGGAAGCCGCTTATCTGCTCTGCCAGTGGGTCGTCTCGAAGGCGCAAGGAGCACGGCTGCTGCAGGCCGGCGGCGGCGTGCCGTTCCGCAACTCGATCCTGAACGATGCGGAGGTCCAGAAGGGCGTCAAAATGCCCAAGGAGTGGCTGCAGTCCGTGATCGATTCCGGCAAGATCAGCAAGCTCGGCCTTCCCGTGGTCATTCCGGTCGCCGAGTTCCGCGATATCGTCGGCGCGGCGCTCACCGCGACCCTCTCCGGGGCCGATCCCGCGACTGAACTGAAGAAGGCCAACGATCAATACCGGCCGATCCTGGAACGCAGCGAAAAGGCGTGAGTGCGTTGACACAATCGTCTCCGGCCGCGGCACAGTCAGGTGCCGCGCCGGAGAAGGAGTTGCGGCCGCCGTCCTACTGGCCGTTCGTGGTGCCGGCGCTGGTCGTCGTGCTCGCCATCATCATTTTCCCGTGGGTGTTCACCATCTGGATGAGCCTGAACGAGTGGAAGGTCGGCTCGCCGACCACCTTCGTCGGGCTCTCCAACTATCTGCGGCTGACGAGCGATCCCCGTTTCATCGAGGCCATCGGACATACACTAGTCTACACCGTGCTGTCCGTGCTGCTGCCACTCGTGTTCGGCACGTTCGCAGCCATCGTGTTTCACCAGAAGTTCGCCGGCCGCGGCTTCCTGCGCGGCATCTTCATCATGCCGATGATGGCGACGCCCGTGGCGATCGCGCTGGTCTGGACCATGATGTTCCATCCGCAGCTCGGGGTGCTGAACTACCTGCTGTCGCTGGTCGGGATCCCGCCGCAGCTCTGGGTTTTTCATCCCGCCACCGTCATTCCCTCGCTGGTGCTGGTCGAGACCTGGCAATGGACGCCGCTCGTCATGTTGATCGTGCTCGGCGGCCTCGCCGCGATCCCGACCGAACCCTATGAGAGCGCACAGATCGACGGCGCCAACCTCTGGCAGGTGTTCCGCTTCATCACCCTGCCGCTGATCATGCCGTTCCTGTTCATCGCCGGCATGATCCGCATGATCGACGCGGTGAAGAGTTTTGACATCATCTTCGCGATCACGCAGGGCGGCCCCGGCTCGGCGTCGGAGACGATCAACATCTATCTCTACAGCGTCGCCTTCACCTATTACGACCTCGGCTACGGCTCGGCGATCGCGGTCGTGTTTTTCCTCCTGATTGTCCTGCTTGCGGCCGTGATGCTCTACGCCCGCCAGCGCATGCTGTGGACCGAGATCGCGAGCGGCGCATGAACCCACGTCAGATCATCGGCAGGATCGGCTTGTGGCTGGCGGTGTTCGTCATCGTGTCCCCGGCGATCCTGTTCTTCCTCTGGATGGCCTCGCTGTCACTCAAGTTCGAGGTCGACAATGCCGCCTACCCACCGGTGTTCATCCCCGAGCATTTCGCGTGGAAGAACTATGCCGACGTGCTCGCCTCCAACCGCTTCCTGACCTATTTCATCAACAGTCTGATCGTCACCGGCAGCGCGACCGCGCTGGCGCTGTTCGTCGGCGTCCCCGCCGGCTATGGCATCGCGCGCATGGCCGCGCACAAATCCGCGATCGTGATCCTGATCGCTCGTATCACGCCCGGCCTGTCCTATCTGATCCCGCTCTTCCTGCTGTTTCAGTGGCTGGGATTGCTCGGCACGCTGGTGCCGCAGATCATCATCCACCTCGTGGTGACGGTGCCGATCGTGATCTGGATCATGATCGGCTATTTCGAGACCACGCCGATGGAGCTGGAAGAAGCCGCACTGATCGACGGCGCCACGCGCTGGCAGGTGTTCCGCCACGTCGCTCTTCCGATCGCCCGGCCGGGCATCGCGGTCGCCTTCATCCTGGCCGTGATCTTCTCCTGGAACAACTTCGTCTTCGGCATCGTGCTGGCGGGACGCGAGACACGCACCCTGCCCGTCGCCGTCTACAACATGATCTCGTTCGACCAGCTGAGTTGGGGCCCGCTGGCCGCCGCCGCGCTGATCGTCACCTTCCCCGTGCTGCTGCTCACGGTGCTGGCCCAGCGGCAGATCGTCGCCGGGCTCACTGCAGGGGCAGTCAAGGGCGGGTGATCACCCGCCTTCGATCGCTCATCCCGAGGAGCTTGCGCGAACGTCGCGAAGGATGGCCATGGCCAAACAGCGCGCGGCGGTTCAGGGACTACCGCTTCGAGGCTTCCGCCTGCGGCGTGACGGATTGAGCCGCAGCAGCGGGCGTGGCAACCGAGAGTCCATAGAGCCGCCAGCTGCCGCCGACGTTCTGGAACAGCAAGTTGAAATCGATCTGCAACGGCCTGGTCGGGATATTGCCGCTCAACCGCAGCATTCCGCTGGAATCGACAGCTGGCGGGATCAACGAGAGGCTCGTGCCCCGCTTCAGTATCCCATGGTTAACGCCCCCCCAGACTGGCTGCCATTCTCCTTAGATATGCATCAACGCTTTTGGCTTAGACCGCTCGTCTTCGCCGCGTAGCCGGATCCTTGGCTCGCGGCTTGCACACTTCGTCGCATAATTGTTCTTGGGGAAGAGAGTGGTCTGAAATGACACAGTTAATCTCCCGCTTCGAGACAGGCGGGG
>NZ_LGHM01000139.1 GCF_001908185.1 Bradyrhizobium sp. AS23.2 | reverse complement strand
CGGCAGCGTCGAGGCGCTGCCGGTGTCGCGCATGCGCGTCTCGGTGCTGCGGGCGCCGACGGTCGCCACCATCGGCTCTTCCTGGCGCTGCACGGAGGCGCGGCCCGTCGTGGAGACGTCGAGGCCGCGGCCATGCTGGGCCACGATGCGGTTGAGCTCGGCGAGGGCCTCGATCTGGTCGACGATCACCTTGCGCATCTGCGCAGTGCTCTCGGCGGCCTCCTGCGGCATCTCGAGCACGCCGCGGCGCAGCTCGTTGCGGGTGGCTTCGAGCTCGTTGTGCATCTCGAACGCCATCTGCTTCATGCTGGAGACGAGGTTGGTGAACTTCTCGGTCGACTGCTTGAACATCGCATCCGCCTCGTCGGTGGTCTGGCGGTAGATGTCGTGCATCGCCTCGATGGTCTGGCGGTGCTCCTCTTCGGACGCCGACCGTACCGCTTCGAACTGGCGGGTGATCGCGGCCGAGCCTGCGCCGGCGGTTTCCGCCACGACGCGGGCGATGTCGCGGGCACGCTCCTCGGCGGCCGCCAGCGATTCATCGAGCAGACCGGTGAAGCGCGACAGGCGTTGATCGAGATCGGTCGTACGCAGGTCGATCGTGGTGACGAGCGATTCCAGCGCCTGCTTGCGTTCGGCGAGCGAAGCGGTGGTGTTCTTGTTGCTCTGCTCGACGACCTGCGCGGCATCGACCAGCGCCTTTCCGTGCGCGTCGAACTGGGTCGACAGCTCGCCGAGATCCTGGAGCGCCCGCGTGGTCTTCGTGTTGAAGACGTTGAGCTGTTCTTCCAGGTTCTGCGTCGCCGCGCCGTTGCGCGAGGTGACGTCGTTCATCGCCGAGACGAAGTCGGCGACGCGCGTCACCAGCGCCCGCTCGAGCGAGTTGAGGTTGTCGTGCGCACCGGTCAGCACCTCCTGGAGGAGGATGTTGCCTTCGCGCAGACGCTCGAACAGTGCGACCGTGTCGGTGCGCAGGATCTTGCTGGTCTCCTGCATCTCGGTGACGGCCGCGATCGAGACCTGGCGCGACTGGTCGATCGCCGAACGCGAGGCCTGCTCGAGATCCTTGAGCGACTTGCCGACCGCGCCGGTGGCCATCTCGCTCGCCGCGCTGATGGTACGGGCCACTTCGGAGCCGTTGCCCATCATCGTCTGCGAGAACGCATGGCCGCGCGTCTCGATCGACTTCAGTGCGTCGGAGGTGACGCGGTCGATGTCGAGCGTGAGCTGGCTGGTCTTGGAGCCGATCGCGTCGACCAGTGCGCCGCGCTTGGCGTCGATCATGTTCGACAGACGGTCGGCCTGCTGCTGCACGTAAGTGACGATCTCGTCGGTCTTGCCGGTCATGGCCTGGCCGAAGCTGCTGCTGGCGGCGAGCACCGAACGCTCGACGTCGGCCGAGCTCGTCTTGACTCGCGAGCTGGCCTCGTTGGAGGCCGTGATCAGCGCGTTCTGGGCGTTGAGCGCGCTGGTCTGGATGTCGTTGGTCGCGTTCGTCGTGGCCGTGCTCAATGCGCGCTCGATCTCGGTTGAGATCGTGCGGATCTGGCTCGCGGCATCCGCCGACGTCGAGGTCAGCGAGGTCTGCGCCTCACGCGCGCTGTTGAGGATCGTCGAGGCGGTGTCGGCGCCGACCGCAGTCAGCGTGCGCTCGATGTCCGTGGTCAGCGACTTGATCTGGCTCGCCGCATCGGTCGAGGCGGAGATCAGCGTGCCCTGGGCCTCGCGTACGCCGCTGGTGAGCGCCTCGATGGTGGCACCGCCGGCGGTCGCCAGCGCGCGCTGCATCTCGGCCGCGAGCGAACGGACCTGACCGGTCTGTTCGGCCGAAACCGTGAGCAGGGTGCTCTGGGCGTCGCGGACGCTGGTGGTGATCGTCTCGGCGGTCGACTGGCCGACCTGCGAGAGCGAACGATGCACTTCGGCCGCGAGCGACTTGACCTGGCTCGCCGCATCCGAGGACGCGGTGACCAGCGTGCTCTGGGCTTCGCGGGCGCCGGCCGTGATGGTCTCGGCCGTCGCGGTGCCCGCCATCGAGAGCGAGCGCTGCATGTCCGAGGACAGCGCCTTGATCTGGTTGGCGGTCTCGCTCGAGACCGCGATCAGCGCGCTCTGCGCATCGCGGGCGCCGGCGGTGATCGATTCCGCCGTGGTGGTGCCGGCGAGCGACAGCGAGCGCTGCACGTCGGCGGTGAGCGTCTTGACGTGGTTGGCCGCGTCCGAAGAGGCGGTGACGAGCGTGGTCTGCACCTCGCGGGCGCCGGCCAGGATCGAGGCCGCGGTCGCCGAGCCTGCCGCCGACAGCGTGCGCTCGATGTCGGCCGACAGCGACTTGATCTGGTTGGACGCATCGCCCGAGGCAGCGACCAGCGTCGACTGTGCCTCGCGGGCGCTGGTCAGGATCGAGTTGGCGGCGCCGGTGCCGACCCCGGTCAGCGCGCGCTCGACCTCGGCGGAGGTCATTTTGAGCTGGGCGTTGACGTCGGAGGAGACCGTCATCAGCGACTGCTGGGCGGTGCGCGCACCGGTCTGGATCGTCTCACTGGTGTTAACCACGAGGTTGGTGAGCGAGCGCTCGGCGTCCTCGACATGCGAGCGGATCGCGGTCGAGATCATCTCGGCGCGGGACATCATGTCCTCGCTGGCCTGGCGGCCGCTGCTCTCGATGCGGCCGGCGACGGCTTCGACACGCGAGCCGAGCAGGTCCTCGAACTGCGCCACGCGCACGTCGATGTCGTTGGCGACCGCGCCGACCTTGGTCTCGATGGCCTGGTGGATGTCCTGGAAGCGCGCCGTGACCGTGTCGGTCAGATGCGTGCTGCGGCCGTCGAGGATCTCGGTGACGCCGGTGATGCGGCGGTCGACCGCCTCGATCGCCTGCGCGGTGCCGTCCGTGAGCGTCGAGGTCAGAAGCGTGAGGCGGGTGTCGATCGACTGCACCGCCTGGGTAGCGCCGTTCGTCAGCGCGCTCGTCAGATAGTTGAGGCGGGAGTCTATGGACTCGAGCGCCTGCGACGCGCCGGCCGTCAGCGTCGTCGTGAGATACGTCAGCCGCGTATCGATCGACTGGATCGTCTGCGACGCGCCGTCGGTCAGCGAGGTCGTGAGATGGTTGAGGCGCGAGTCGATCGAATCAACGGCCTGCGATGCGCCGTCGGTGATCGACGTCGTGAGGTGGGTGAGGCGGGAGTCGATCGACTGGATCGCCTGCGCGGCACCGTCGGTCAGCGACGTGGCAAGCGTGTTGAGGCGCGCGTCGATTGTTTCGGTGACGGACGTGGCGCGGGTGTCGAACGACTGTTCGAGCGCGCTGACGCGGCCGCCGAACTGGTCGTCGAAAGTCTTGATGTGGCCTTCGATCGTGCTGTCGAGGCCGGCGATCTTGCCGTTCAGCGAGGAGTCGAGGTTGGCGACGCGTTCGCCGATCGTGGTCTCGAACTGCACCAGCCGCTCGTCGAGCACGGTCGTGATGTCGCCACCGTTCGCGCTGAAGCGGGTGTCGAAGTTGTCGACATAGGTCTTCAGGCTCTCGGCGATGTCCTGCGTGCGCTGGCCCATGCGCTCGACGATTTCGCCGCCGAACGTCTTCACGGTGCGGTCGAACTCGGAGATGTGGCGCGTGATCAGCGCGCCGAGCGTGCCGGAGTCGCGGGCGAACCTCTCGACCAGCTCGGTGCCCTGGTTCTTCACCAGCTCGTCGAAGGCGCTCATCTGCAGCGATAGCGAGTCGTGCGCGGTCTCGGTCTGGCTCACGACCTTGGCGACGAGGGTGTTGACGGTGGCGTCGAGCGCCTCGCTCGCCTTGTCGCCGGACGTCATGATCTGGCCGGCGAGCCGGTTGCCGGCGTCGTCGATCTTGGCGGAGAGGTCGTTGGAGCGCAGCTCGAGCTCGAGCAGCAGCGAGTCCGACGAATTCTTCAGGGAGTCGTGCACCTGCTCGGTGCGCTCGGAGATGCCGTCGACGATCGCGGCGGAGCGCTGCTCGAACTCGCCGGTGATGCGGTCGATGCGCTCGTTCAGCATCTCGTGGACGCGGTCGGCGAGGTCGACGAACTCGTCGTGGACGTGGCCGGTCTTGAAGTTGAGGCTCGTGGTCAGCCGCTCGCTGGCGTCGAGCACCGCGCGCGTGGTCTCGTTGCTGGCCTCCTCGAGGCGGTCGAGCAGGTCGCCGCCGCGCTCGCCGAGCGCGAGGATCATGTTGTCGCCGGCGTTGCTCAGCGCGCCGGTGATGTGGGCGCCGCGCTCTTCCAGCGCGCCGGTGATGGACTTGGCGACCTCGTCGACGCGCGAGGCGATCGCGTCCGAGATCAGCGCGATGTCGTGGCGCAGGTCGATCTGCACGCCGGAGATGGCGCTGCGGACCTGCTCGGCCTGGCCGACCAGGTTGTCGCGCTGATGAGCGATGTCCTGGAGCAGGGCGCGGATGCGCACTTCGTTGTCGGAATAGGCGCGTTCGAGCGCCGCGACCTCGTTGGCAACGAGCGTCTCGAGCTCGCCAGCGCGCGCAATCGCGCGCTCGATGCCGTCGCCCATCGCCGCGACCTCGCGGCGGATGGCCTGGCCGACGGTGACCATGGAATCGGAGGCCGAGCCTTCCGGCTCGGAGAAGCGGATCGCGACCTGCGCCATCGCCTGCGCGATCATGCGCATTTCCTGGCCGCGCCAGACCAGGCTCGCGAGGAAGTAGAACAGCATGATTGGCGCGAAGAACATCGCGATCAGGCCGGCGATGACGAGCACCCCGCCGCTCTGGCCCATGGCGGCCTGGATCGAGGGCAGGAAGCCGACGGTCAGCGCGGCGCAGGCGGCGAGCCAGACGCCGGCGAAGATGGTGGCGAAGGTATAGACGCTGCGGGCAGGGCGGCCCTTCTGGAGCGCCTGGAGCAACTGGCCGATGGTCTCGCGATCGTCATTGGCGGCGCGGCGCGAAGTGCGCGGCTCCTCGATCGGGTCGAACACGGTTCGTTCATTCGCGGCGGGACGCGGCTCGAAGGCCGGTTCGTCGTCGAACGCCGGGGGCGACGGCGGAACCACCGGAGGCGCGGTCTCATTGCGCATCGAGGCATTGCGGCTGGTGTCCGCAGCCGTGTCGCTGATGTTCAGGGCTTCCTGGATCGCAGAAAGCGCAACTTCTGTGGGGTCTTTGACCTTTTTGGGAGTGTTCGCCATGTTCAGTCCGAGCCCTCGTTACTCTCACACGCCCCCCCGCGAGCCCTGCGCGCCGCGCAAGCCCACAGACCGGATCATGCCGCTTACGCGGATCTCCGAGCCGTCCCCACCCGGACGGCTTGTCCGCTAATTTCCGCAACATCCTATTGGCAGAGCGTCGCGAATGAAATGCCTGCGATTAAGACAATCTTAATCATCGTTAACAGGATCGAGCCGTAACGCCTTAGCAATAAATGTAATTCTCCACCGAACTCGCCAGATTGCGGCAACTTCTCGTCAATAAACGGGCGGATTTGCGTAAAGCGGCCCAAACACTTCGTTAACCATTTTCATGCTTCGGTAGGGGAACCTGACCGCCGGACCGGCGGACCATCGTGCGATGCCGGGGCCTGCGCCATGACGCCTGAACTGCAACGGATGGACTGGATGCCTTCGCCCCCGCTTGCACCCATCAACAGCCCGCTCGACCTCGATCATCTCTCCCGGATGACGCTCGGCGATGCCGAGCTGGAGCAGGAGGTGCTCGCGATGTTCGCCGAGCAGGCGGACTGCCTGATCGCGACCATGGCGGCGCTGCCGGCCGAGGCCAGCGCACTCGCGCACAAGCTCAAGGGCTCGGCGCGCGGCATCGGCGCCTTTGCGGTGGCGGATGCCGCAGCCGGCCTCGAGATCGCGATCCGGACCGGCCACAACCGGCTCCACGCCTTCGCCGCGCTGAAAGAGGCGGTGACCGAGGCCCGCGCCGCCATCGAGGCGATCCTGAAGCACTAGGCCGGTGCCCCGCCAAAAGGCGGGTGGCTAGTCATTTGTTTTGACGCGTTTTCTTCGCGCGAACCGGGGTCCACTTCGCATCAAAACGCTATGGCGCCGGGCTGACCGACCCGTTATAGGACAGCCCAGACCCTCCTCTACTCCCAACCAACATCGCGGCAGCACGAGCACACATGGCCAAGATTCACTTTGTCGACCACAAGGGCGAAACCCGCACGGTGGAAATCGAGAACGGCGCAACCGTGATGGAAGCCGCCATCCGTAACAGCGTTCCCGGCATCGAAGCAGAATGCGGCGGCGCCTGTGCCTGCGCAACCTGCCATGTCTATGTCGACGAAGCCTGGCGCGAGAAGGTCGGCAGCCCGACGCCGATGGAAGAGGACATGCTCGACTTCGGCTTCGACGTGCGCCCGAACTCGCGCCTGTCCTGCCAGATCAAGGTCTCCGATGAGCTCGACGGGCTCGTGGTGGCGACGCCGGAACGCCAGGCCTGATCTTTTCTACATTTAATATGTGCCCGGCGGCGCGACCTCGATGCCGCGCTTGTGCCAGGGTCTGAGCTTCTCGATCACCTCTACGGTCAGCGGCGCAGGACGCCGCGTCGCCTCGTCGAGCAGGACGCCGACCGACGTCGCCGAGGCGATGCACTTGCCTAGCGAAAACACGACCTGCTCGAAGGTCACTGACGTTCGTCCAAGCTTCACCACGCCAAGGCCGAGCTCGATCGTGTTCGGCCAGTGCAGCTCCGCGCGGAAATGGATGTCGAGCCGCACCATGATCCAGGCGAGGCCCGGCGGCGTCAGCCCGTATTCGGGGCTCTTCATCAGCGTGACGCGGCCGGTCTCGAAATAGGTGGCGTAGACCGCGTTGTTGACGTGCTGGTTCGGATCGAGATCTCCGAAGCGCACGTTGTCGCCGAGGCGATAGGGATAGTCCTCCAGGCGCGGCGTCGTATCGAGGCGGCTTGGTGCGTTCACCGATTGATCTCCGTCATATATTTCCTCCTTACAGCTCAGTTATCCTGACCCGGCAAGTGGGCGCGGCCGCGGGGCGCTACCGCTTTTATGCCTTCCCTGATCCATCCCCGTTGGCTAGACAGGTAGGGTCACCTCTGCCCGCCGGGCGCCGTCCAACCGATAACGACCGATAAAGAGACGACATGAGCGACGTGATCAAAACCGATGTGCTGATTATTGGCGCCGGCCCCTGCGGGCTGTTCGCCGCCTTCGAGCTTGGCCTTCTCGACATGAAGGCGCATTTCGTCGACATCCTCGACAAAGTCGGCGGCCAGTGCGCCGAGCTCTATCCGGAAAAGCCGATCTACGACATTCCCGGCATTCCGCAGGTTTCAGGGCAGGGCCTCACCGATGCGCTGATGGAGCAGATCAAGCCGTTCCACCCGACCTTCCATCTCGGCGAGATGGTGGAGACGGTGGAGAAGATCGGCGATCCCCTGTTTCGCTGCACCACCGACGCCGGCAAGGTGTTCGAATGCAAGGTGGTGGTAATCTCGGCCGGTGGCGGTTCGTTCCAGCCCAAGCGTCCGCCGGTGCCGGGCATCGAGGCCTATGAAGGCACCTCGGTGCACTACGCCGTCCGCCAGATGGAAACGTTCCGTGACAAGAACGTACTGATCGTCGGCGGCGGCGACTCCGCGCTCGACTGGACGCTCAACCTGCATCCGCTGGCCAAGCGCATCACGTTGTTGCACCGGCGCGACGATTTTCGCGCCGCGCCCCACAGCGTCGAACAGATGCGCGCGCTGGTGGCAGACGGCAAGATGGATCTACTGATCGGGCAGGTCACCGCGCTCTCCGGCGCCGACGGCAAGCTGACCGGCGCGACCGTCAAGGGCAACGACAACAACGTGACCGAAATTTCCTGCGACACCTTGCTGCCGTTCTTCGGGCTGACCATGAAGCTCGGTCCGGTCGCGAACTGGGGCATTGCGCTGGAGAACAATCTGGTGCCGGTCGAGACGTCCGCGTTCGAGACCAACGTGCCCGGCATCTTCGCGATCGGCGACATCAACACCTATCCCGGCAAGATCAAGCTGATCCTGTGCGGCTTCCACGAGGGCGCGCTGATGGCGCAAAAAGCCCATCGCTACGTTTATCCGGAGAAGCGGCTCGTGTTCCAGTACACGACCTCGTCCTCCAGCCTGCAAAAGAAACTTGGTGTCAACTGACGGCGGTGGGGCGGGAAGGCCATGCCCATGTTTCTGGCGCTGGAACCGTTCGCGAAATCGCCGTAGTCTGCGGCCATTCCAGTCGTGGCTTAGCAAGGTGATGATAATGCGGAATCTGTTTTCCAGCTTTCGACTGTTCCCGTTCCTCGCGCTCGCGCTGTCGCTTGCGGCGGTGACGCCGTCTGCGGCGCAAACCGGAGAGCCTACGGCTGCGGGCCTCTGGCAAAAGGTCGAAAACGGCAAGACGGTGGGTTGGTTCCTCTTCATCGACCACAACGGCATCTTCGAAGGCGTGATCGCGAAGACCTTCCCGCGGCCCGGCGACGATCCGAACGAGGTCTGCGCCAAGTGCACCGACGATCGCAAGAACGCGCCCGTGCTCGGTATCTCCTTCGTCCGCAACATGAAGCGAGAGGGATTGAAATACGAAGGCGGCAACGTGCTCAATCCGCGCGACGGCAACATCTGGAAGGCCAACATGAAGGTGAGCCCGGACGGCCAGACGCTCACCCTGCGCGGCTATCTCGGCATTTCGCTGCTCGGCAAGGATGAGACCTGGACGCGCCTGCCCGACACCAATCTCGCCCTGGTCGATCCCGCCATCCTCGCCAAATATCTCCCCGCACAGGCGGCCGCGACCAAGCCGCCGCCCGCGCCCGCGACCAAGAAGGGCGGCGCGATGATGGCGCCGGCACCGAAGCAGTAGGCTTACGCTCCGTCACCTCGGGGTTGCGGTGCCGCCTCAGTCGCGCGGCCGCGCTAATAAGTCCGCGCTTTCTTACAAGGCGCGTAGAACGTGCCGTTGCCGGCAACGACCCGCTCCAGACACTGCCTGGGATCGGTGATCTCGCCGTCGACCTGGAAATAATAGGCCTGCGGCCCCAGGCTCAGGACGTAGTGTCCCGGCGGAAGCTCGAGTTCTCCGGCGTGAAGCTCGTACATTTCGGGCTTCCCCGGAATCGGTGACACCCTGAACGGATAGGTGAAGTTGCGGATGACCCCGACGTCGTCTCCGCCACTCAACGTCTTGCCTGCGGCGTCGGTCGAATACTCTCTTGCGATTTTCGCCACCACCCGAACCTCGACGCGCTCCGGGATCATGTTTGCGGCGTCCCGGCGAAACACGATGAATTTGACGCGGCCGTCCGGCAGATGCGGCCGATCGGGCTTCTTGAACTCCGGTGAAATCGCTATGCGCATGTCCGGCGCCATGACGCCGGTCGCATTCAACTCCGCCAGCGACTGATCATTGATCAAGGCGTAGATGCCGTAGTCGGTTGGAAGCACGCGCGTTGGGGGCGGCGCGGCGGGGGCTACCATTTCCGGCTTGGTGACCGTGATCGTCGTCTCCGGCTTGGGCGCGACCAGCGCGATCTCCTGGGTCTGGCGCGAAACCAGTCGGCGCAGCGAGGCGATATTGTCTCGCTGCGCGATGACCAGAACGACGGCGCCGGCGGCGAGCAGGATGGCCCCTGTACGCTTGATCACCGGCCACAACGGACCCGAGGTCATAGGCCGCTTGCTGCGGGATATCTCGATGCCCGATCGCAGAACCGTCGTGTCGGCAGGCACCAGATGGCCGCCGGCCTCGGCAGCCTTTGACGACGTGAGTTGTTGTTGCGGCAAGCGCTCGAGGGGCGCCTCGTCACGCGAGAATTTTTCGACCTCGTCAATTGCGACCTCGAGGGCCCGCTTCATCTGGTCGATGTGCTTGGCGTCGGCGTAGGTGAACTGCTCCTGGAGCTTGTAGCGGGCAAGATCGTAGACGAGCTGCCGCCTGAACTCCGGATCGTCCTTCACAGTCTCGAGCATGCGCGAAATCACGAGCGCAAACTGCACCTCGTTTGCGGGCAAATCGGTCGGATCCTGCTGGCCAGGAAGCAAGTCCCTCGAACTCATGGCGCTGACGGTCCGATGCCAGTCACGCCAACACCCAATTCTTCCATTCGAAACAGCTGGTTAAACGATGCAATCGCGTTCGCGGCAGTTTCGTACACGTCCTGACGCAACAAGGAAAGCCTCCGAAAGAGCTGCGGCAAATCGCCGGCGCGCCGTTAGGCAGGGCGCGAGCGCCGCTCGGGACGGCAGTATTTCCCGGAATGCGCGCTGGCGCTGTATTTGCATAGCTGTCGCAAAGCTGCTGGGGGAACGAGTCGCCGGCGCCGCGCCTGTTTCAAGGCGCGGAAAGCCGACGGTTTGTCTGTCCCCCGCAAGGATGACTTTGGTCCGCGGGAAGACGAGATGAGACCTGCAAGATTGTGTGCGGCGACGCTGCTGGGGCTGACGGCGCTTCTGGCGACATCGGCGCTTGCGCGCGACGACGGGCGCTACTCCAACTCGCCGTTAAAGCCCTGGTTCGAGAACCTGCACAGCGAATACGGGCAATGCTGCTCGGATGCCGACGGCTATGTCGTCGCCGATGTCGATTGGGCATCCGATAAGGGACACTATCGCGTGCATCTCGACGACGAATGGGTCTTTGTGCCCGACGGCGCCGTCATCACCGAGCCGAACAGGATCGGCCGCACCATGGTGTGGAAGCACTATATCGACGGCCATCCGCGCGTGCGCTGCTTCATGCCGGGCAGCATGACGTGAGGCGCGATACCAGGTCGACAGCGTCGCGCGCACGATCTCCTGGAAGATCGCGGCCGGCGCTTAGGTCACCGGCGCCGGATTGAACAGCGTCAGATCGTTGTGGATACCCCAGCGGTCCGACCACGGCTTTGTGCGGCCGCTGGCGACTTCGAGGATCAGGCGGAACAGATCCCAGCCGGTTTCCTCGATGGTCTTTTCGCCGGTAGCGATGCTGCCAGCGTCGAAGTCGATCAGGTCCTTCCAGCGGCGGGCAAGCTCGCTGCGGGTCGCGACCTTGATCACGGGCGCAGCCGCAAGGCCGTAGGGTGTGCCGCGGCCGGTGGTGAACACCTGCAGCGTCATGCCGGAGGCAAGCTGGAGCGTGCCGCAGATGAAGTCGGAAGCGGGCGTTGCCGCAAACAGCATGCCCTTCTGCGTCGCCTTCTCTCCGGGCGAGAGCACGCCGGTGATCGCGGAGGACCCGGACTTGACGATCGAGCCAAGCGACTTCTCGACGATGTTGGCAAGGCCGCCCTTCTTGTTGCCGGGCGTGGTGTTGGCGCTGCGGTCGGCGCCGCCGCGGGCGAGATAGGAATCGTACCAGGCCATCTCGCGCACCAGCGCGCGGCCGACGTCCTCGTTGATGGCGCGGCGGGTGAGAAGCTGGATGGCGTCGCGCACCTCGGTGACTTCCGAGAACATCACGGTGGCGCCGGCGCGCACCAAGAGGTCCGCGGCGAAGCCGATCGCGGGGTTGGCGGTGACACCGGAGAAGGCATCGCTGCCGCCGCATTGCAGGCCGATGACGAGATCGGACGCCGGGCAGGTCTCGCGCTTGCGGGTGTTGAGCACCTTCAGGCGCGCCTCGGCCTGGGTCATGATCGCCTCGACGATCGCGCCAAAACCGTCAAAGGCTTCGTCCTGCATGCGCACGATGGCATCGCTGACGCCTTCCGGCACCAGCCGTTCGGGCGCGAGCTTCTCGCAGCCGAGGCCGACGACGAGAATCTCGCCGCCGAAATTCGGATTGAGGGCGATGTTTTGCAGTGTGCGGATCGGCACGACCGCGTCGGGCGCTGTGATCGCGACGCCGCAACCATAGGCATGCGTCAGCGGCACGACGTCATCAACGTTCGGATATTTCGGCAGCAACTCGGCGCGGATGCGCTTCACTGCATATTCCATCGTGCCCTTGACGCATTGCACGGAGGAGGAGATGCCGAGGATGTTCTTGGTGCCGACCGAGCCGTCGGGGTTGCGATAGCCTTCGAAGGTAAATCCTTCGAGCGGTGGGAGAGGCGCGGGGACCGCGGTCGAGATTTCGAGCTTGTCGAGGGCAGGGGCCTCCGGCATGCGGATGCGCGCTTCGTCTACCCATTCGCCGGCCGATATCGGCGAGAGCGCGTAGCCGATCACCTCGCCATAGCGGATGATCGCTTGATCTTGTGCAATGTCGACCAGCGCCGTCTTGTGTCCCTGCGGCACGAAGGCACGCAGCGTCAGCCCGCAGGCAAAGCGGGAGCCGGGGGGAAGCCCGAAATCATTGACCACGATCGCGACATTGTCGCGCTCGTTGAGCTTGATGTAGCGGGGCTGCTCTTTCGCTGCGACTGACTGGTCCATGCGGACTCCGAAAGTGTAGGGCCCACCAATGCCTCTATCTGCGGAGGTAGAAGAGGTGGGTTACGACAGCGGACTGCGCTTCGCGCAGCCGCGGGCTAACCCACCCTACGATCGTGGCCTATCAACCCGGATAGGTATAGGCGGTCTTCACCGTTGTGTAGAACTCGCGTGCATAGGAGCCCTGCTCGCGGGCGCCGTAGCTCGAGCCCTTCCGGCCGCCGAACGGCACGTGATAGTCGACGCCGGCGGTCGGCAGATTGACCATCACCATGCCGGACTCGCTGTTGCGCTTGTAGTGCGTGGCGTATTTCAGGCTGGAAGTGCAGATGCCGGAGGCGAGGCCGAACTCGGTGTCGTTGGAGATCGTCAGCGCTTCCTCGTAGTTCTTGGCGCGGATGACGGCGGCGACGGGGCCGAAGATTTCCTCGCGCGCGATGCGCATGTTGTTGTTCGCTTCGGTGAACAGCGCCGGCTGGAGGTAGTGGCCCGGCGTCTCGCGCTTGAGCAGCTCGCCGCCCCAGGCGAGCCTCGCGCCCTCGTCCTGACCGATCTTGATGTAACGCAGGTCCTGGTCGAGCTGGCTCTGGTCGACGACGGGGCCGATATGCACGCCGGCCTTGAGCGCGTCGTCCACCGACAGACCTTTCAGGCGCTCGGCCATCGCCGCGACGAAACGATCGTGGATGCCTTCGGTGACGATCAGGCGGGAGGAGGCGGTGCAGCGCTGGCCGGTCGAGAAATAGGCGCCGTTGACGGCGACCTCGACGGCGGTCTTGAGGTCGGCGTCGTCGAGCACGACCAGCGGATTCTTGCCGCCCATCTCGAGCTGGAATTTCTTCATCGGGTTCGACAGCACGCAGGCCTGCGCGATCTTGCGGCCGGTCTGCACCGAGCCGGTGAAGGAGATCGCGGCGACGTCAGGATGCTCGATCAGCGTCTGGCCCACCACCGAGCCGGACCCGACGACGAGATTGAACACGCCGGCCGGAATGCCGGAGCGGGTGATGATCTCGGACAGAGCATGCGCCGAGCCCGGCACGAGCTCGGCGGGCTTGAACACCACCGTGTTGCCGTAGCAGAGCGCAGGCGCGATCTTCCAGGCGGGGATCGCGATCGGGAAATTCCAGGGCGTGATCATACCGACGACGCCCATCGGCTCACGCGTGAGCTCGACATCGAGGCCGGGACGGACGGAGGCGCCCTTCTCGCCGATCAGGCGCAGCGCCTCGCCGGCAAAGAACGCGAAGATCTGGCCGGCACGCGCGACCTCGCCGATGCCTTCGGGCAGGGTCTTGCCTTCCTCGCGCGCAAGCAGGCGGCCGAGCTCTTCCTTGCGGGAGAGGATCTCGGCCGAGATCTTGTTCAGCGCGTCATAGCGCTCCTGCGGCGTCGAGCGCGCCCAGGCGGGGAAGGCGGCTTTTGCGGCTGCAATCGCCTTCTCGGTCTGCGCCTTGTCGGCCTTGGCGTATTCGCCGACGAGATCGTTGGTGTTGGAGGGGTTGATATTCTTCGTGACGCCGGAGCCGTCGACCCATTCGCCGCCGATGAAGTTCTTCAGGATCGCTGTCATGTTGTCCTCCGAGAAAGTTCGTTTCTAACTGGGGTGCTCCGAGAATACCCTAGCGCACGAGGCAGGGACGCTTGTCGTCAAAGGTCCAGCCGGGGATCAGGTCCTGCATGGCAATAGCGTCATCGCGCCCGCCAAGTCCATGCTGCTTGTAGAGCTCATGCGCCGCCTCGATGGCGGCGCGGTCGACTTCGATGCCGAGGCCCGGACGCTCCGGCACAGTGATCTTGCCGCCCCTGATCTGGAGCGGCTCCCTGGTGAGCGCCTGGCCGTCCTGCCAGATCCAGTGCGTGTCGATCGCGGTGACCTTGCCGGGGGCGGCAGCGCCGACATGGGTGAACATGGCGAGCGAGATGTCGAAATGGTTGTTGGAGTGCGAGCCCCAGGTCAGGCCGTTGTCGCGGCAGGTCTGGGCAACGCGCACCGAGCCTTGCATGGTCCAGAAATGGGGATCGGCCAGCGGGATGTCTACCGCGCCCAGGCGCAGCGCATGGGAGAGCTGGCGCCAATCGGTCGCGATCATGTTGGTCGCGGTCGGAAGCCCTGTGGCACGGCGGAACTCGGCCATGATCTCGCGGCCGGAGAAGCCGGCCTCGGCGCCGCAGGGATCTTCGGCGTAGGCGAGGATGCCGTGCATGCCCTTGCAGAGGCTGACAGCCTCATCGAGCGACCAGGCGCCGTTCGGGTCCAGCGTGACGCGCGCGCTGGGGAAGCGCCTGGCGACGGCGGTGACGGCCTCGATCTCCTGCTCGCCGCGCAGCACGCCGCCCTTCAGCTTGAAATCGGCGAAGCCGTAGTGATCGTGGGTGGCTTCGGCGAGCCTCACGACCGTCTCAGGTGTCATCGCCTCCTGGTGGCGGAGGTTGAACCATTCAGGCTTGCCGGTCTCGCCCTTGACGTAGTCGAGCTTGCTCTTGCGCCGGTCGCCGACAAAGAAGAGATAGCCGAGCGTCTCGACGCTATTGCGCTGCTGACCTTCGCCGAGCAGCGCAGCGACCGGAAGGTTGAGATGCTGGCCGAGCAGGTCGAGGAGAGCGGATTCAATTGCGGTGACTGCGTGGATCATGACGCGCAGGTCGAACGTCTGCTTGCCGCGGCCGCCGGCGTCACGATCGGCAAATTTGGTACGAATGTCGGCGAGGATGTTGTTCATCGCGCCGACGGTCTTGCCGATCACGAGATCGCGGGCGTCGTCGAGTGTCTGCCGGATTTTTTCGCCGCCCGGCACCTCGCCGACGCCGGTGTGGCCTGCATTGTCGGTGAGGATGACGATGTTGCGGGTGAAGAACGGCGCATGCGCGCCGCTTAAGTTGAGGAGCATGCTGTCGCGGCCCGCGACCGGGATCACCTGCATCGATGTGACGACCGGGGCGCCGGAAATCTCGGTCTGGGCCATAGCACGCTCCTCCCTGTTGCCTTCTGTTATTCTGCCGCCTGTTGTGTCGATCGCGCGGTGGGCAGCCTTTGCACCAGTGCGGTCAATTCCGCCGTCTCCTGTTCGGTGAGGTCGGCGAGCGGCGGGCGAACGGGCCCGGAGTCGCGGCCGATGACCTTCATGCCGGCCTTGATGATCGAGACCGCGTAGCCCTTCTTGCGGTTGCGGATCGCGATCAGCGGCAGGATGAAGTCCTTCAGCCCGGCATGGATCGTCTGATGATCGCGCTTGCGCACGGCGGCGTAGAAGTTGGTCGAGAATTCCGGCACGAAGTTGAACACCGCCGAGGAGTAGGTCGTCACGCCCATGTCGAGATAGGGCAGGGCGAAGGTCTCTGCAGTCGGCAAGCCGCCGATATAGGTCAGGCGGTCGCCGAGCTTGGTGTAGACGCGGGTCATCAGCTCGATGTCGCCGATGCCGTCCTTGTAGCCGACGAGGTTCGGGCAGCGCTCGGCGAGGCGGGCGAGCGTATCGGGCTGGAGGATGGCGTTGTCGCGGTTGTAGACGATGACGCCGATCTTCACGGAGGCGCAGACCGCCTCGACATGGGCGGCAAGGCCTTCCTGCTCGGAATGGGTGAGGTAGGGCGGCAGCAGCAACAGGCCGTCGGCGCCGGCCTTCTCTGCGCCGATCGCGATCTCGCGCGCGGTGGCGGTGCCGTAGCCGGTGCCGGCGAGCACGGGCACGCGGCCCTTGGTCTCGTCGACGGCGATCTTGACGATCTGCGGGACCTCGGTCGGCGTCAGCGAGAAGAACTCGCCGGTGCCGCCGGCGGCGAACAGGCCGGCAACGTCATAGCCACACAGCCAGTCCATGTTGGCGCGGTAGGTCGCCTCGTCGAAGGAGTGGTCCGCCTTGAACGGCGTGACGGGGAAGGACAGGAGGCCGGATCCGATCTTCCGGGCCATTTCCTGCGGGGTCATCTTGCTCATGGGCGCTGCTCCCTTTTCCGGGTGTTGTGGAGGACGCAACGAAAGCCCGCGCGTCCATGCGCCGTGGTTTAGGAGACCGTTCGATGCGCGTCCAAGCCAAAGCCTATATCGACTGATGCGAATTGAGCATCAATCTTCCATCGCCACCGCCGTCGACAATTCGCCGGCGATTTTGACCAGGGCCGAGAGCAGCGGATTCTCGTCGTCGCGGCGCCAGACCATGAACAGTTCGACGGGGACGCGCGTGCGTAGTTTCAGAGGCCGCAGCCGCACGTCCGAGATCTTCAGGCTCGCCGCCGCGGCCGGCACGATGGCAAGGCCGAGGCCGGCGCGCACCATCGCCAGGATCGAGTGGATCTGGCTGAGATGCTGGACGTAGCGCGGCAGCACGTCGGCGCGGGTGAACATAGCCACGAGGAGATCGTGGAAGTAACGGCTCTCATAGGGCGAATACATCACGAAGGGCTGGTCGTCGAAATCCTTGATGGTGATGCTGTCGGCGTTCGCCAGGGGATGCTTCTTCGGGATTGCGGCAAGCAGGGGCTCGGCGACGACGCGGCGGCTCGTGAGCTCGGGGCGCGCGATCGGCGGCCGCAGCAGGCCGGCATCGATCTGGCCGGAGGTCAGCGCCTCGAACTGGTCGCCCGAGACCATCTCCTTAAGCGAGAAATCGACCTCAGGCAGCTTGGCGCGGCAGGCCGCGACGAGCTCGGGCAGGAAGCCGTAAGCCGCGGCGGCGGTGAAACCGATCTTCAGCGAGCCGGTCTTGCCGAGCGCGATGCGGCGGGCGACTTGCGAGGCGCTTTCCGCAAGCTTCAGGATGCGCCGCGCCTCGGGCAGGAAGCTGCGACCTGCCGGGGTGAGGCGCACCGAGCGGCTGGTGCGTTCCAGCAGGGGCGCATCGATGATGTGCTCGAGCACCTGGATCTGCCGGGACAGCGGCGGCTGGGTCATGTTCAGCCGCACCGCGGCGCGGCCGAAATGCAGTTCCTCCGCCACCGTGACGAAACAGCGGAGCTGGTTGAGGTCGAACATCGATACATGCCTTAGATGAATAAGGCGTTTTCCCGGCATTTCTAGCATCGATCACCCCCAAAACAAAGACGGCGGCTGGTGAGCCGCCGTTGAGTTGCCTGGTCAAGCTCCCGTGGGAGCCCTCAGGAGGAACGTTCGAGCACAACCCACGTCCGCTGCGGACACTACTGCGCTCATCACGCGCCTCCTTGGAACTCGAAATGCTTCCTCACGGCGACTCCTAGAGGCGCGCGCTGCAAAGTGTCCAAGTTGAAGGGAGTATCGATCGATACCGTTTTTGGATTGATGGAACGGCAGCAAGGGGGGAACGATCGTGAGAATGCGTGAGCGAGGTCGTGCCACGCACACCGCTGTCATTCCCCGCGAAGGCGGGGAATCCACTACGCCGCGGCTTCTCGATTCAATCACGTCTGTCACGGAGTACTGGATCGCCCGCCCCAGTGCGCAAGTGCGCACAAGGCGGGCGATGACAGAGAGGGTGTGGACACAGTGAGCCCCAATCTCGTCATTGCGAGCGCAGCGAAGCAATCCAGAGAGTTTTCGCGGAGGGACTCTGGATTGCTTCGCTGCGCTCGCAATGACCGCGAGGAGAGAGTTCGCTTTTGCTTCTACTGCTGCGCGCCCGGCAACAGCGGCGCCAGGATTCCGCGCGTGACGCCCGGCGGCACGGCATCGAGGCCGAGCACGGCGCTTGCGGCCGGCAGCGTCGCATCCGCCATGGCAGCATGGCCTTCGGCACTCGGATGCACGGCGCCGCCATAGACGGCGGAGAGCACGCCCCAGGTCGCGTCGTGGATATCGGTCGGCTGGCTCGCGGCCGGCAATCCTTGCGGATAGGTCATTGCGGCGAAGTAGCTGTCATTGGCGTCCCGGATCCAGCGCGCGCGGGGCAGATAGGCGCGGTACTCCGAGGCGCCGCGGCCGCACAGCATCGGCTGGCTCGCCGCGCTCACGATGTCCGGATTGAAGCTCTGGCCGTTCTCGGCAAAGCAGGTGCGGTCGAATTCGGGATCGTTGCCCGAATGGGCGCAGAAGCCGTGATCGGCGAAAGCCGACTGATGCGCGTCGACGAAGGTCATGCGGTCGGATTCGGGATCGCGGCACAGCGCGCCGCGTGTGCAGGTGGCGAGCCCCTTCAGCTGCGGCAGGAACTCGGTATCGACGAAGGTCGAGACGTTGGCGAGGCGCTGCGGATCGGCGTTGAAGGCGGGATGGATGTCGAAGCCGGCGCGGCCGCCGCGGCAAGGCACGCCGCCATCGGCGAGTGCGGGATTGGCATAGGACACATAGACCACATGCGAGAGGTCGCCGCCGACGAGCGGCTTCAGGGCCTCGCGCAGCTTCACGAAATTCTGCGGCAGCTCGCGCGCCAGCGCGTCGCGGGAATCGTCGACGCTCGCCATCACGCCGGAACGGCGGAACAGCGCCCGCTCGGTCGCGGTATCGACGATCACGTCGGCGACGAGGCCGGAGAAGTAGACGTCGTTGGCGCCGACCGAGAGCAGCACGAGATCGAGCGTGCGGTCCGGCTGGCGCTTCCTGGCGGCGGTGAGCGCCTCGCGCAGCTCGGCGACCTGGGCATTCACGCTGGTGTTGCAGACGCCGGTCTTGCCGGGCGGGCATTCGCGGGCGCGCTGCGAGCCGAGCAGCCCATCGCTGATACTGGCCCCGGTGCAGGCGAGCGGCAGGAAGGTCACGGCGATGTGGGTGTAGCGCACCGCGAGCGCCAGCGCGGTGCGGGCCTGGTAGCTGTAGAGCGAGCGGTGGCAGGGCGAGTTGAACCAAAGCGCACTGTAGCGCTGCCAGTTGGCGAGCGTATCCGGCGCCTCGCAGGCGCGGCCGCCCTTGTAGCCGGCACGGCTCGGCCGGTAGTACTGCGCGCCGGCGGTGCCGAGATAGGAGCGGAAGCAGAAACCTTCGTCCGACAGCGCTAGCGGCCGGTCCGGATTGCCTTCGCCGGAGGCGATACTGTCGCCGAGGCCGGCGACGAAGATGTCGCGGACTTGAATCTCGGTTTGCACGCGCTGGGTCGGATCGGAGCCGGCGGAGACGTCCACGGTCGCGACCGTCTGCTTGCCGTAGCGGACGCGCAGATTGATCGGCTCGGCGCAGTCGAAGGTCGATTGCTGCGGCCCGTCGCCGTCGTCGAACGACCAGGCGCAGGTGGCGCCGACCGGCACCGCACCGGTCAGGCGCACGGTAACGGGGTGGTCGATCGGGGTGATGTAGTTTTCCTTGACGTTGTCGCGGGTGCAGGGCTGGTTGACCCGGCCCTGGAGGTCGATGCAGAGCCGGTTGACCATGTTACGGGCCCAGCCGCGGCCCTCGCTCTGAAGCTCCAGCGACTGCTCGGCGGCGAGGATGCTGCGGTTACGCGCGTTCTCGACATGAAGCAGGAAGTCGCGCTCCTCGCGGAACAGCCGGAAGCGGTTGCGCACCTCCCAGGTGATCTGCATGGCGCCGGCGTCCTGCGCTGCGGCGGGCTCGGGCGGCAAAGCGGTCAAAAGCCCGGCAAGCAGCAGGGCGCCTGCAGACAGGGTGCGAAGGGATGTTCGGATCATGGCCCGCGTCTTCAACGGCAAAGTTGGGGCGGAAATAAGAGAGGATTGCTCCCCCGCCCGCAACCTTTGTCTGACGGCTTTTTGGGCCTGCCTCAGCGCTTGCTGGCGTGTCGTAGCGACCGTTCGCGCTCCATCGGCGTCACCTGCTTGGGCAGGTTGCCCTGCGCGCAGGCCTCCGCCAGCCGGCGCCGCTCCTGCCAGGGCTTGACCACGTTCATCCAGAGCTCGCGCGCTCCCATGATCGAGATGGCGACGCCGAACGGGATCACGAAATACAGGATGCGGAACACCAGAAGCGTCGCCAGAAGCTGCTCGCGGCCGAATTCGGGCAGCGCGACTAGCATGGCGGCGTCGAACACGCCGATCGAGCCAGGCGCGTGGCTGGCGAAGCCGATCAGCGTCGCCAGGATGAACACCACCGCCAGTGACATGAAGTCGATCGGCGGATTGGCCGGCATCAGCAGGTACATCGCCGTGGCGCAGAAGCCGAGGTCGACCACGCCGATCAGGATCTGCACCAGGGTCAGCGGCGCCGAGGGCAGCACCACCTTCCAGCCCTTCTGGCCAAGCTCGCGGCGCTTCTCGCCCATGCAGAGCCAGACCAGATAGGCGACGATCGAGGCGAGGCCGCCGACCGCGATCAGCCGGTTGATCGACGAGGGGAGCTGATCCATGTAGGAGGCGGCATCGGGATGGATCGCCATGCCGATGGAGAGCACGAAGATGTTACCGAGCCAGAAGGTCAGACCCGACAGGAAGCAGATTTTGGCGACGTCGATCGCGTTGAGCCCGTAATCCGAATAGATCCGGAAACGGATCGCGCCGCCGGTAAAGACGGTGGCACCGATGTTGTGGCCGATCGAGTAGGACGTGAAGCTGGACAGCGCTGCGATGCGATAGGGCACGTGCTTCTTGCCAATCGTTCGCAGTGCAAAAAAGTCGTAGAAGGTCAGCGTACAGAACGCGAAGAACACGCAGATTGCCGCCAAGCCGATGCTGCCGCGGGGAATCTCGGTTAACGCGGTCAGGATGACGCTGGTATCGATGCCCTTGAGCGTTCGCACAAGCGTTGTGACCGCGAAGGCTATGATGAAGACGCTCGCGGCAATTCCGAGCCGTCGCCAGCCGATCCATCTCTTGAAGCCGCGCCTCAGCGCGGGCGGCAGTCCGTGCATTCATCCTCCCGGCAGGGGGCAACACCGATCCGGCCAAGCATTGGCCAGTCGGATACGATCAGTGGCAAAAGTAAAGCGTCGATCTGTGGCTTTGATCAAGCTCATTTAAGGCAAAAACAGCGGCTTGTGCAGCCCTTGACAAGGGTGGGCTCTGCGTCGAACCGGCCAGTTTTGTCATACACGGTTCACATCGGACGCGCGTTAAGCATAAGAGTCGTGAAACGGGCTCGGATCGCACGTCCGTACGTTGACTAGATTTCATGTTCTGGCGCCGCCGGCGTTGTTCCAGCGCAAGTGATGCAGGCTTTTTTGGAACGCCGATGCCGGGTGCTCGTTAGCGCCCCATCAGCAATCGAACATGGCGGAATATGCGGCTTTTCGTGCAAGCCGGCGCCGACGTGTCCCGAAACCCGCGAGGATCGGAACGATGGGACTGTTCACAAAAGACATCAAGACCATGAACGACCTGTTCGTGCATCAGGTCCAGGACATCTACTATGCCGAGCAGCAGCTCACCAAGGCGCTGCCGAAAATGGCAGATAAGGCCACCGATCCACAGCTGAAGCAGGGCTTTTTGACGCACCTCGAGGAAACCAAGCACCACGTCGCGCGGCTCGAGGAAGTCTTCAAGATGCATGGCATCGCCGTGAAGGCGGTCAATTGCCCGGCGATCGACGGCATCATCGCGGAAGCCGACGAGACCGCCGGCGAAGTCGCCGACAAGGCGGTGCTCGACGCCGCGCTGATCAATGCGGCGCAGGCCGCGGAGCACTATGAGATCGCGCGCTACGGCAGCCTGATCGCCTGGGCCAAGCAGCTCGGCCGCAACGATTGCGCGGCTGTGCTCGCCAAGACGCTCGAGGAAGAGAAGGCGGCCGACAAGAAGCTGACGACGCTCGCCGAGAGCACGGTGAATTTGCGCGCGGCGAGCTGAGGCGAGATCTAGCGACAACGCAGGCGCCGCGCGGCGGCGCTCGGATGCCGGCATTCATCATTCGGTCCTTGTCGAAGCATGATGGCGGGCCGAAGGCGTATGTTCCGCATGGGGCTGCAACCAAGGTGGCGGCATGCGAGTGAACACCATCAAATATGAAGCCTTCGACGAGGCGGCCGCAGTGCCGACTGGCGGCTCGCGTCTTGCAACCTCCCTCACGCTCGCTGCGATGAGTCTCGGCTACGGCGTGGTGCAGCTCGACGTCACCATCGTCAACACCGCGCTCGATGCGATGGGCCGGACGCTCGGCGGCGGCGTCGCCGAGCTGCAATGGGTCGTCAGCGCCTACACCATTGCGTTTGCTGCCTTCATCCTGACGGCCGGTGCGCTCGGCGACCGGATCGGCGCCAAGCGCGTCTTCATGACGGGGTTCGCCATCTTCACCGCGGCCTCGCTCGCCTGCGCGGTGTCGCCGAATGCAATAGTGCTGATCGGCGCGCGGCTGGTCCAGGGACTGGCGGCGGCGATCCTGGTGCCGAACTCGCTGGCGCTGCTCAATCATGCCTTTGCGGATGTTCGCGCACGCGGCCGCGCCGTCGCGGTCTGGGCGGCCGGAGCGAGTCTTGCGCTCACCGCCGGCCCCTTCGTCGGCGGCGCGCTGATCACGCTGGTCGGCTGGCGCGCGATTTTCCTGGTCAATCTGCCCATTGGCCTGATGGGCCTTTGGCTGAGCTGGCGCCATGCGAGCGAGACCACGCGTGCAGCCTCGCGCGAGCTCGACCTTCCCGGCCAACTCGCTGCGATCGGCGCGCTAGGGGCCCTTGCCGGCGCGATCATCGAAGGTGGCGCGCTCGGCTGGCGGCATCCGCTCGTGCTCTCCGCCTTCGCGGCGGCCGCCGTCCTCGCCGTGTTGTTTGTCTGGCGCGAGAGCCGCGCCGCGCAGCCGATGCTGCCCTTGTCGTTGTTCAGTCACCGCCTGTTTACCCTGACGACCATCGTCGGCCTGCTCGTGAACGTCGCCATCTACGGCCTGATCTTCGTGCTCAGCCTCTACTTCCAGAGGATCAACGGTCTGTCGGCGTGGTGGACCGGGCTCGCTTTCGTGCCGATGATGGGCGCGGTGCTGCCGGTCAACCTGCTGTCGCCGCGCCTCGCCGAGCGCATCGGCGCATGCCCGACCATCGTCATCGGCGCCTGCGTGTCGGCGCTCGGCTGTCTCGGTCTGCTCCGGATCGAAGCCGGGACGAGCTATTGGGCGATGTGCGCGCAGTTGATCGCGATCAGCGGCGGACTTGGTCTCCTGGTGCCTCCGCTGACCTCGACCTTGCTGGGCAGCGTCGAGAAGGCGCGCTCCGGCATCGCGGCAGGCATCCTGAATGCGACACGGCAGACCGGCAGCGTGCTCGGCGTCGCGCTGTTCGGCTCGCTGGTGGCGTCGAACAGCGCGTTCATGACGGGCCTTCACCAGTCGCTAATCATATCGGCAGCCGTCCTGCTGCTCGCCGCCGGCGTGATCGGCCTTGGCGCAAAGGAACAGGGGCATCCAACGTGAGCGGCCGTGCACATTGTCTGTTCACCATTGCGGTAACCGGCTCCTGATCAGTTACCGACTGTCCACCTCTGCCGGTTCTAGTCATCTGGAACGCAAGTTCGTCACATTATATGATGGCTCGAATCTCTGTAGAGGAGAGCGCTTGTGGCGAATGCAGGTGTT
>NZ_LGHM01000138.1 GCF_001908185.1 Bradyrhizobium sp. AS23.2 | reverse complement strand
CTTCGATCCAGAGCTGGGCGTGCCAGCCCCGCTCCGCTAGCCTCGGCGCGAGCGCGACGAGGTCGTTGAAATTCATGCCGCCGTGGAAAACCGGCTTGCCGTCCTGACGCAGTAAATTGATGCGACAGCCCCTAAAGCCGGCATCGGTCAGTTCATCGAGACGGCGATCGGCGACATCGTGCCTCAAGACTGCGACGGCCCGCAGTCGCTCGGGATAACGGCGCAGGGCGTCGAGCGTCACCTCGTTCTCCCCACCCGCCCCGAGCGCATGAACAATGACGCCACGCTCGACGCCGATCGAGTTCCACAACGCTAACAGCGACTCGACTGGAAAGGGGCGCGCCGGCGAGAAACGGCCGACGTTTTGCGGAGGAAAGCGATCGTAAGGTCCGTAGATGTGGACGTGACAGTCACTGCTGCCCTTGGGCAAATCGAACCTCTCGTCTTCACCACTGTCCATTGTCGTCACCCTGCTTCTAGACGCCGAGATACGCTTCCTGGATGTCCGGCGCATTGGCGATCTCGCTCGCCGCTCCTGCGCGCACGATGCGGCCGACACGGAGCACATAGGCTCGATCCGCGATCTTGAGCGCCGCGCGCATGTTCTGCTCGACGAGCAGCGTCGCGATACCCTTCTTTTTCAGTTCAGCGATTGAACCGAGCACGAACTTGGTCAGGACCGGAGACAGACCGAGCGATGGCTCATCGAATAGCACCAGACGCGGTCGCGCCATCAAGCCGCGCCCGATCGCCAGCATTTGCTGCTCGCCGCCGCTCAAACCACCGGCAAGTTGCGAGATACGCTCCTGAAGTCGCGGGAACATCGCAAGGATATCGGTCATCTCGAACTTCGGGCCCCCGCCCGCGGCATCGACGATCCCGAGATTTGCCTCCACCGTCATATCCGGGAAAATCTCGCGGCCTTCCGGCACGTGGCTGATGCCCAGCCGGCTGGTCTGCCATGGCTTAGAGCCGTCAATACGCTTGCCCTCGAGAAGAACTTCGCCGCCAGTGATCGAAAGCACCCCTGAAATGCAATTCAGAAGCGTCGTCTTGCCGGCGCCATTGGCGCCGAGAATGGCGACAATCTCGCCCGCGCGGACCGCAATCGAAACTTCCCGCAGTGCCGTGACCTTTCCATAGGCGGCCGAAACTCCCTCGACCTTCAGCAGCTCACTCATCATCCGCCCCAAGATATGCCGAGATCACCTCGGGATGCCTAAACACTTGGCCCGGTGCATCGATGGTAACGGGACGACCGTCGACCACCACCAGGGCACGTCCGCACAGAGCTTTGATGACGGTCATGTCGTGCTCGACGATCACGACGGTACGGCCTGGCGCGATCGCTTCTACCAAGGAGATGAAATCGGCCGTCTCGCGTCCGTTCATGCCCGCGGCCGGCTCGTCGAGAAACAGGATCTTCGGGTCGGACATCAGCGCCACGGCGATCGCCAGGCGGCGTTGCACACCGTAGGCCAGCACGTTCGCCGTACGATCGCGCTCGTCCTGCAGGCCGCACAGCGTCAGAACATCCTCCGCCTTCTCGTCGAATGCGCGCCGCTCGGTGCGATAGGTTTCGCTTTGGAAGATCCGCCCGATAACCGAATGGCGGAAGCCGATGTGTCGACCATAGAGCAGATTTTCGCGGACCGTCCCTTCGCCGAACACGGCCGTGCGCTGAAAGGTGCGCCCCACGCCATGGCGCGCGGCGAGATGCGGACTCATCTGTCCAACATCCTGCCCCAGTACCTCCACCCGTCCGCTCGTCGGCCTGGTAATACCACAGAGGATGTCGAACAACGTCGATTTCCCAGCTCCGTTGGGACCGATGATGCCGAAGACCTCGCCCTCGGCCACAGTCAGACTGACGCCATTGAGCGCAACAACCCCGCCATATCGTTTGCGAATGTCGGTGGCACGAACTGCTATATGCGGAAATGCTTCAGCCCGCGGCATTGCTGCTTCCCTTCGCACGCTCCAACAGCCCTTTGACGATTTGATGAAGTCCTCCGGGCGCAAATACCATGATGACGATGATCGCGGTGGAGAAGACGAGGATTCGGACGTTTGGGTCGAGGCTCAGATAGTAGGGGATGACGCTAAAGATCATCGCGCCGATGATGGGGCCGACCAGCAGACCTGTGCCGCCAATCAACACCATCAACAACGCATCCACCGTATTGGCGACGGAGAGTACTTCCGGCGTCACGATCTGGGTGTAAGGCACGCATAGCGCGCCACCGAGCGCCGCGATCGGCGCGCTGAGCACGAAGGCCTTCAACCGTTCGCGGAACACGTTAACGCCGACCGATTGGGCCAGATGCCGGTTCTGCCGGATACTTTCGATTGCGCCGCCGAATTTTGACGACCTCACCGCTGCCAGTAGGAGCACGACAATCAGCAATATCGTCGCCGTGACGAAGAAATAGGTTCTCGGATCCACCAGCTGGAACGGCCCGATCGCGATCGGTGGAAAGCCGAACATGCCCAACGGCCCACCAGTTAGATCGGCGAGGTTCAATGCTGCGACCACCGCGACACCGGACAATCCCCATGACACGATCGAAAAATACGCACCGGTCAGGCGGAGCGTAAGCCATCCGATCATGGCGGCAGCCACGATGGAAACCAGCATCGCGATCGTGACCGCGGCCTCGAACGGCAACCCAAGCTTCACCATGCCGATGCCGGCGCCGTAGGCGCCGATGCCGAAGAACACACACTGTCCGAGCGGCACCTCGCCGAGGCCGCCCAGCATGATGTTGATGCTGAGGCCGAACAATGCGAAGGCGCAGGTATAGCCGGCAAGCGTGACGACGAACGTGTTCTCGACAAGAACTCCGAATGCGACGGCAGCGGCAACCGCCAACGCAGTACATAGCAAGTACGATAACCGGAATCCTCGGTTTCGAAGCGGTGCCGTCTTCTGTGATATCGACAAACTCATGGTCTCCAACGACTGACGCATTCGATATGATGTCAGTGCCTGTGCAGCTGCGGTCGGCCCATCAGGCCCTGCGGCCACAACAGCAGAACTGCGATCACGAGAATCCAGCCAAGCGCAGGCGTCCACGATACCGAGATGTAGGTTTCGAACAGCGCGTTGGAGACCCCCCATTAAAAGCGCGCCGAGCAGGGCGCCCGAGATGCTGCCCATGCCGCCGAGGATCGCCACCGTGAAACCGGTGATCAGCGAGGTGTGGCCCATGGTCGGATATACGGTGACAATGGGGGCAAGCAGCGCACCAGCGAAGCCCGCCGCCGCAACGCCGACGACGAACGACACACTGCGGATCATCGGTACGTTGATTCCGGAATACAGCGCGCCCTTCGGATTCTGCGCTACGGCCAGAACCTGTTGGCCCTTGACGGTGAAGCGCAGCCACGCGCCGAAACCCGCGAGCACAAGCACGGAGGCGATAAGAATGAATATCCGCTGTCCTGCGACGAGAATGCCGAAACCGGACCAGGTGCTCTGCGCGAACGGCGACCCCACGGGATGCGGATCGGGTCCGAACAGCAGGATCAGCGTCGCCACGAGCGCCTGTCCGGTCGCGAAGGTGACGATGATTGAACCGTGATGGCTATCACCATAGATCGCCCGACGGATAATCAGATATTCCGTCGCGAACCCCACAATAGCTACGATCACGATCGCCAGCGGCAGCGTCGCCAGATACGGCATGCCCAACATGTTCAGAAGGAGCACGCCGTACGCCCCGATGGCGAAGAAAGCCCCGTGTGCGAAGTTGGCGATATGGAGAATCCCGAAAACCAGCGTCAATCCCACCGCGATGACCGCGTAACTGGCGCCCAGCACCAACCCGTTCGCCAACGTCTGCAGAAAGAGAGTCATTTCGTCTTCAATCCAGCACTGTCAGTGGCTCTTCATGACTTCAAGCTGCGTCAGCTTCCCGTCCTTGACCCGCTGGATATAGAAATACGGTGCCCGCGCGCGCCCCTTGGCGTCGAACCTCAGTTCGCCGCGCGGCGATGGCCAGGCGTTGTCACGTATAGTCCCGGAAATCTTCGCGTAGTCGGAATCCGTACCGGCCTTGTCCATCGCAGCCGCAATCAAATGCACCGCTTCATAGACGATGAGATTGCCCTTGCCCGGACTGACATTGTATTTGCCGGAGTAGGCGTCGACGAAGGCCTTCGCGGCTTCGCCCGGCGCGGACATCATGAAGATATCGCCGGTGATGACACCATCCATCGCGCCCCCAGCAGAAGCGAGCGCACCTGGAACGACGGTGCCCGGAGACATGACTTCCATCGGGAAGCCGCCAAGCTGGCGGATCTGCTTCCAGGCCTGAGCGGCCCGAGCCGGATAGCCATCCGACACATAGAGAAGATCGGGATTCAACGACTTGATTTTGGTGATAATCGACGTGAAGTCCGACGTGTCGGCGTCGTATATCGACACATTGACGAGCGCGATGCCAGCATCTTTCAACGAGCTTTTCAGCAACTCGAGCACTGTCTTGTTGAACTCGGTGTTCTCGCCCATGTACGCGACGGTCTTTGGCTTGAGCGCGCCAACGATGTAGCTGTTGAACGCCTGAGAGTTCATGGAGACGGTGTTGTTTATCTGGAACAGCCACGGACTGCCCTGATCGGTGATCGCGTCCGCCTGGGCGCCAACATTCACTTGCAGAATGCGGTTGCGCGTGACCGACGACTCCGCCAGCACGACCGAGCTGTTGGTACCGCCCGTGATCGCATTGACTCGGTCAACGGCCATCAGTTTCTGCACCGCAGCTACGCCGCCTTGCGGCGACCCCTTGTCATCTTCATAGACGAGCTCGACCTTGCGACCGTTGAGAATGCCACCTTTTGCGTTGATTTCCTGGAGCGCCAGCTCGGCGCCACGCTTGAAGTCCTGACCGTAAGTCGCCGCCGCGCCGGAAAACGGAGCCGCGATGCCAATGCGGACGGCCTCCGCCGCATGGGCGGCGCCGATACCAGCCGAAAGGCCGGCAACAACAGCCAGAATCGTGGAAAGACAGAGACGCGACATTGCAACACCCATTTGACGTGTAAGCTGATATTCTTCAGACTGCGAAAGCGCGGCGGAGAACAAAGCACCCGCTCATGCGACGGCCCGACTTAGACGCGGCAGAACCCGCGTCTCGAGAAGACCAGGACGCCGCGCAGTCCGGCTTCGTCTTGGCAATGGATGAAAATACACGCCGGAATTGGCCTTCGGCCGCCCGCACGGAAGGTAGTCATCGGCATCTTCCCGCCCTGACATCCTCGATGAATTCCTGCATGTCTGTTTCCCGCCCAGTTGTGGTTGCGACTCTTGGGCCGCTTTCGACGAGGTCATTATGCGTGGCGGAGAACCGTTCAGCCAGATTTTTCAGATAGGTGTTTGCACTTCCATATCTGTGAAAAACGAACTGAGACTATTCGCCGCGCTCGACGAATCTGGCGATCCCCTCGCGCAGCTCCTTCAAGATCTTGTCTTTCTTCTTGTCCAGGCGATCGAGGGGGCCGCCGACCCCGATGGCGAGGATGCGGCCATGTCGCCGAATCGGGAGCAGCATCCCGATGAGACCAATGCCATCCACGAGCGTATTACGGGAAAACACATACCCCTGCTCACGGATTTCGCGAATGCGTTGCATCAGGTCCGGCAAGGCAATGCGCGCGTCCGGTTCCTCCTCAATATTGATACGTCGCAACAATCGATCGATCGTTTCGTCCGTTCGCGCGCTGAGCAGCAGGCAGCCGATACCAGAACGCGCCAACGGCCGAACTGCTCCGGACTTAAGGTGGTAGCGGATGGCGTACTGCGACGGCACAACGTGGATGTACTGCGCGAGCAGATCGCTCTGGGTGCCGAGACTTATGGTTTCCCCGGTCTCATCACTCATATGCTTCATCAAAGCAAGAATGCGGCTCTCGCCAAACAACGCGCCTTGTACCCAGTTGCCCAGCATCGCGACGCGCATAGTCGGCATATAGGTGCGCGAGTAGCTGTCGTAATCGAGATATCCCATCACGACCATGCTTTTCAGCAATACCGAGGCGCTGGAAACCGGATAGCCGAAGTGGACTGACATCTCCTTCAGGCTCGTCGGCTGCTGAACTTCGTCGAAATACTCCAGCACCTCGAAGATACGGCGCGCCGTCTTGATGACGCTACCCTGCGCTGACAATCTGTCACTCCTTTTTCACGAGTATGAAACTCTCCCACGGAGATCGGAGTCAATTTCAGCAAAAGTCAACAATTGGAGAACGAATGTCGCTGGCAATCCGCATGCCAGCTGTGCGGGAAACCGAGTATCAAGGAGATGACCTTCAGCCGGCCGAACCGGTGGACGGGTGGATCGCTCATAGGGACGTTCGATCAGTGGCCACCGTCATCCGTTGAGTGACCCAGTTCCCGTTATCGCAGGGTAACGATCAATCCCAACGGCAATCTTCGGTAGTTGCACTGATCCGCTTTGAGGCGCCTTCACTGATGGCGCGGCGGCTGGCGCAAATAGCTGCCGATCGCTTCGGGCAGTTCAGATTTCCGACTTTCCAATTACGCCGTCCGCTTCAAGGCGTTCGATCTCCGCCCGATCGAGACGAAGTACCCGGCCAAGAATCTCGCGATTGTGCTCGCCTAGCTGCGGCGACGGCATTGGCTCGACTTGATCCGCACCGTGCAGGCGCAGCGGACTGTTTGGAACAACGATCTTGCCGAACTGCGGATGGTCGATCCATTCGAGCATCCCGCGTTCGTGCATATGCTTGTCATTTGTGACTTCAATCAGATCCCGGACCGGCGCCGACGGGACCTTGCACGCGCGGAACGTCTCGAACGCTTCCGCCTTGGTGTGGCGCTGTGTCCATTCGGAGATGAGAGCGTCCGTTTCCTCAATGTTCTTGACTCGTGCCGGCTTGCTGGAAAACCGCTCGTCATCTGCCAGGTCCTTGCGCCCGATGGCTTCCAGCAAATTGCTCCAGTGGCCCTCGCTGATGCCGATGATGGCAATGTAGCCATCCGAGGTCGGATAGACGTTATAGGGAGCGGCGGCCAGACCGCCGTGGCGGTTGCCGGTGCGCGGCGGCGCGATCCCTTGGTCATAGAAGAAGGCGAGATTCGAGGCGAGCGCGGGATAAACCACTTCCTGCATCGCAACTTCAACTAGTCTACCCTTGCCGGTGAATGTCCGCTCGTAAAGCGCCGTCATGATGCCGGCATACAGATGAACTCCGCTCAGGAAATCCACCACCGCCGGCCCTGCCTTCACCGGCGGGCCATCCGGAAATCCCGTTACGCTCATCATGCCGGACGCGGCCTGAACCGTGATATCCATGGCAAGGTTGTCACGATCCGGACCGGACAGGCCGTAGCCGGATCCAGAAGCGTAGATCAAGCTCGGATTGACCTTGTTAAGAACCGGCCAGCCGATTCCGAGCTTGTCCATCACCCCCGGCGCATAGTTCTCCAGCAGAACGTCAGCGCCCGAGGCCAGCCGTATCAGAATTTCACGTCCACGATCGCTCTTCAGGTTGAGCGTGATCGCGCGCTTGTTAGCGTTCAGCATCGCGAAGGGAACGGCGGCCCCCTTGCTGACGTGAACGCGCTGTCGGATCGGTTCGCCACCCAGTGGCTCGACCTTGATGACATCAGCCCCTGCTTTTGCCATCAGGAGCGTGGCATAGGGTCCTTGATACACCTGCCCCAGATCGATAACCGTTACGCCATCGAGCGGAAGGTTTCGTCGTTCGGCCACGTCCAGATTCCCGTCCTTGATCGGCGCGATTGCGGTATCGCGATCGGCATCGCCGGTCCGAGAGGACACAGCATCAAGCAGCGAGCACTGCGCCACCGCTACTGCGCGATCATGAGACAGCGGCCGGCAAAAAACCAGAGGCCCGATGCGAATGAATGCATTTGCACATCCGTGAAACTGTCGTCTGGCGTTCATGAGGCCCACGGACGAGGCTCGGCCGATCGAGGTTCGTGCAGAAGGTAATCTGCTTTGCAGGTATGGCCCATCTGTTGGCGACGTTTCGCTCTCATCATTTTCTCATACGTGAAAAGACGGCGATCGCACCGAACGACAGGCTGGCGACATTGCTATTTGTCGCCGCGAAATGTTTGATGCCATCCGGTCTTCTATCAAACGCCCCCCGAACGGGACGGCAAGCATCAGTCAGGAGGAAACACGTTGAGCCGCATTCCCTATTTCGACATGGACCAGGCGACGCCAGAACTTCAGGAGCTTCTGAAAATACGCCGCCCGCTCAACCTCTACCGGATGCTACCGCACGCCACGACCATCGCCCCAGGCTTCCTCAAGATGGGCGGAGCAATTCTGCGCGACAGCGCCATCGATCCGGTGCTACGCGAAATCGCCATTCTGCGCGTTGGTTTTCTCAGCAAGGCTGCATATGAAACGCATCAGCATAAGCGCGTGGCGCGCAATGCCGGCATTTCGGACACCAAGATCGCCGCGCTCGAGAATGATGCGTCCGACAGCGAGGTGTTCTCGCCACTAGAGAGACTGGTGATCCTCTATACCGACGACGTGGTGGCGAACGTCAAGGCTTCGACCGCCTTGTTCGACGAATTGCTGGCTCAACTCGATCACCGTCGAATGGCCGAACTGACGCTAACCGTCGGCTTCTACATGATGGTGAGTCGCTTCCTCGAGAATTTCGATGTCGATATCGAGGCGCAGGCGACGTCGGATGGACAAGTCAAGTACGCGTCGAATTGATACTCGAGACCATCAGGAGAAACACCCATGTCGATCGCCACGTATGCGCCGCAGCGCCTCGATTCATCCGCCTCGATCCACCCGGAAACGCTCGGCAAGGCGCCCGCCCATGGTCGGCTCAAGGGCCGCAGGATTCTTGTGGTCGGCGGTGGACAACGCAAGGTAATCGATGAGAATCCGCCGATCGGCAACGGACGGGCCATCAGCCTCCTGTTCGCGCGCGAGGGCGCGGCTATCGCCTGCTTGGACGCGGTGAAGGAAGCAGCCGAGGACACCTGCGCGCAGATCAAGGCCGAAGGCGGAACCGCCTTTCCCGACGTCGCCGACGTCGCCGACGCCTACGCGATCGGCCCGGCGCTGGAGCGCTGCGCGAAGCAGCTTGGTGGACTCGACGGGCTCGTGCTCAATGCGGGCATCTCGAGGGCATTCCTGCTCGAGAACCAGACGCCGGAATTGTGGGACGAGGTGTTCGCGGTGAATGTGCGCAGCCACATGCTGTTCGCCCAGAAGGCGCTGAACATCCTCGCGGCGGGCAGCGCCATTATCCTGATGTCGTCATTGGCGAGCCAGCGTGCCGGAGGCCGCAATCCGGCCTATGAATCCTCGAAGGCGGCGCAGCTTGCGCTCGGCCGCGCCATCGCCCGCGCAGGCGAGCCCAAAGGCATTCGCTGCAATGTGATCGCACCCGGCTTCATCGATACGCCGATGGGCCGCGACGCCAGCCGCAAGCGCGCCGACCGAGCACTGACTGTACCTTTCGGCCGCCAGGGCACCGGTTGGGAGGTCGCTTATGCCGCGCTGTATCTGATGTCGAATGAATCATCCTACGTAAATGCGCAGACGCTCTTCCTAGATGGCGGCCACCTCGCCGGCGTTCAGCGCGACGCATAGCGACCCGGTCGGAAGTGCGTCGAATCCGCTGCTGAAATCCTTCCAACTCGTTCGCATCCATCTGCGATGACCGCTTGGAGCAGACAAGGCAATCAACCGGCCAGCGAGGAGACAACCCAGTCGGCTCGTTCGGCCACCCGCACTTTGGGTAACACATGGATGTCGTAGCCCAGAGACGAATAAGCGCGGATCAGACGATCGTATTCCACGACGGCCTCGGCGAGACCGTGCCGTCGTTCCTGGTCTAGTGCGTAGATCTCTGGCCACGGAGGCGCGAGGAACACGCGTTTGTTGTAGCGATAGACTTGACCGAGACTCTGGACGACCGGCTCTCCGGTCAAATGCTCGAGTGCAGCGGCAGCATCGATCAAGCCTCTGTCAAAAAAGACCCAGCGCGCGCGAGCGTCAGCGGTCGCCCGGTCCGCGAGCGACACCTCGATCGCGCGCCGGGCAAAGGCGACCGCATCCACCCAGGGCAACGCTCTCCCGCCGAACATCAGTTCCTCGGCAACGATCCGTCGTCCTGGTTCGTCGATGGTGGCAAAACCGCGTCGTCGAAGCTCTGACAGCAGCGTCGATTTACCACCGCCGGAACAGCCCGAGATCGTGATGAAGTTCTCCATCGGAATCCATACCTTCGAGTCGCCAAGGCCTCGCCGCTCAGCCTCTTGGATGTCTCTTGTAGATCAAAGCGCGACTTGCGTTCCACGTCGGCTCTCAGGTCGGAGCGGACGTTCACGAAGCCCGGCGAGCGCAGATAACTAGGTTCGCTAGATACCGAATTGACGTTATTAGGCTCGCTTGACTCGGACGGCACCCCAGCCGCACGACTCGAAAATCTTCCTGTATATTTCTCGCACTACTTGTTGCTTGCTCTTATTGTAATCGTGTGCGGTAGACACGGCCTTCTTGGCCAGCAGCTTGGCATCGGCGTATCGCTTGCGATCGTCTGAGTGCTCGCGAAGCCAGTCCCGGAAGAGCTTATGACGAATATGCTCCGGACAATTGGGGCCGAATACATGGACGTTTACACGGGGATACTCAAGACGCAGCATGCGATGCTGATACCATGAACACTCCCGCACGGTTAATGTATATCCAAGCTGCGTCAAAGCCGGAACGTAGCTACTCTCGTGATCGGGATCATCGACGATCACGTCGATGTCGATTACGGGTTTGGCGGCCAATCCAGGTACGGCTGTAGACCCAACATGCTCGATGGCCAGCGCAACTCCAGCCAGAGCCTTCTCAATGGAGCCTTTCTGGGCTTCGAACAACCCTACCCATTCAGTACAATAGGGTTCTATCAAGATACCTTCCGTCTTCGGCTGGCCGAAGACCCAAGGATTTTCATCCGGGTCACCGTCCTCGAAAGTCATGATTTCGGTCGTGTCTGGCCAACAGCCATTCTTATTTTTCACGTTCGTTATCTTCCCCAGCTTGAATCATCATGCTCGCGCACCGCGCTAACAGCTACAAGTCGGCCGCGCAGGGCGGTCCGAAGCCGAGCTTGGCCATACCAGCCGACTTGGTGAAGCGGGAAAGGCGCGCGACGAAGCGGCTTCCGAGGTCGCGGCGGCTAGTGCCGCTGTCCACACCCTCGTTGACGACTTCGCGGAAGCGCAGGCTAGCTGTGGTTGATCGAATCATCCAGATCTTCAGCGCAGAGCGCATCAGCCAACACCGCTTCCCTTTGGACTATCGTTGAGCCTGAACAGGCTATCAGGTATGGGCGATGCATTCCATTTCGATATCAAATGGCCAAGGCCAAGAACCAATCGTGCAAAACGTTCGTGCCGGTGCTGGGCTTGAGAAATATCGCTGGTAGACGCCATTCACGGCTTCATAGTATTTGCTGCGACTTCAATGGCTTACCTCGGCTCACCGGATCCTTTGGTGCTTATCAAGCTTAGAGGACCTTTCGGTTGCCCGTGGCTCCCTCGACCACGGCTATGGAGCCCGACTGCGCAAGCGGCTAATTCGCCAATCGGATGTTATGGAATTTGGCAACTGATAAGCTTTGCGACCAAACCTTATCAGTCGCGCTCACTCCGATTGTGTAATTTCCTTTACCTGTCGCGCGACATGATCTTGATCCAGCGATGCTCAGCAAGCCAAACTCGAATTGTCCTGACCTCGCGATCCGGCAACAACGTCAACAGCACAATCCGTCGTCACCGGCAAAGCGTACCTTCGTTGTGTCAACCAGCCGCCCACAGGTCCGCCCATCCAGCTTGAACGGAGACGCGCGATCGACAATCCGCGGATCCCCGTCACTTGCTCTTGGCGACGGGCGCTACGACCGGTTTGGCGTCACCGAACATCGCCGGATCGATCGTCAACTGGAAGCGCTTGAAGCGCCAGCCTTCCGCTGTCCGGCTGACAATGCAATCACCGCCCGCAGTTGCGATCGCCACCGGCCCGGTCGCGATGTTCATCTTGGTGATATAGAAGCGATAGCGCGCACCGTGCTCGTGCGCATCAACGACATGATTGCTCAGGAAATGGCGCACGCCGTCTTCCTTGCCTGCAGCGATGTGATGCGTGATGAATTCCTTCACGGCGGCGGGTCCGACGAATTCTCCGTAGGGAGCTACGAAGACACCGTCATCGGCAAAGCCGGCCGCGAAGCCGCCGGCGTCCTCGTTGTCCAGCCCGATATAGGTCCGTGCGGTGAGTTCCTGAATTTCGATCTTATCGTCGGTCGTAATGGTCATCGATAGTCTCCTTGATTTTGAAAGAGAATGGGATCAGATGGACGTGATCTGCCGCCGCAGAAGTGCATTGAATGGTGCGCCGACCTTCTGGACCGCGTGTCCGGCCCCCTGAAGGCAGTGGCATTGGACGTCAAGCAGGTGTGCGAGCCGCAGGCTGATACCGTCGAAGGCCTCGCTCCAGCCCCCGGTGACAACGAGCTTCGGAAAACGAGCGTCGGCCACAGCGCCAACTGGCACATCGACGCGCCAGGGTCGTTCGGTGACTAGATTGACGGCTGCTGCTGCAACTGGCGCGGGAAGGGGATCGGGCAGCGGCATATTCATCTCAAGCGCCGCAATGAATCCGACCACGAATGCATGAAGCTCCGTTGCATCAGCGATGGCCCAATGAGCTCTCAACGCCTTCGATACCCGGCGCACCGCGGGCAGATCGCTCGCCAGTGCGAATGCCGGTGGCTCGATCACCGTGAGCGAACGCACCAGGTCTGGACGTCGGCCCGCCGCGTTCATCGCGACGATTGCTCCCATCGATGTTCCGACCAGATGAGCCCCCTCCCCGAGAACTTCGACCACATCCTCCGCGTCGCTGAGGACATCCACCGCATTGATCCGCCCGGTCTCGCCATATCCCCGGCGGGTCATGACGGAAAGGGCAAAGGACTCGGCGAGCACCTTCTGCTCGCCAAACGCGGCGGCGCCGACCGCGAGGCTGCCGTGGACCAGCACGATCCGATCCCCTCCGCCACCCCAATTTTCAACTGCATAGGACATCGATATTCTCCAATTTCTTGTTGCGAGATTTGCATTGCAGCCACGCGCAGCGGTGCCTCGCGCGGCGTCATGCAGCGTCGACACTGAGCTAGCCCAACCGTGCCTCAGTTCTCCTGCGTTGCGCTGGATTGGGCGCGGCTATTTCCAAAACGTGATTCGCGCGGGCGTGGCGCCAGGCGCATCCGGCGCCCACAGCCGATAGCTGAGGTTGGCGAAGACGGTGAAGCCTCGCGAGACGGCTGCGCTGTCGAATCCAGACACCGCCGTGCCTCCGGCAGGCGCGGGCCGATACTTCCTGCGTTGCCCAGACGTTCAACGAGGCGGGACCGAAATTGTACCCGACCAGCGCGCCGACGCCCCAAATGTCGTAACGATTGACATTGACTGCGCCCGCGTAGAACGCGCTGGACTTGTCGCCGCTCACCTGTCCCACGTAGTAACCGACCGGACCAAACGTCCAGTTGCCAATCGTTTTGGTCGTTGTGAATTCGGCATGAAGAACATTACCACTCGTGTAACCAGTTACGGTGCTCGCCGTATTAATCTCCTCGAACACATTGGCTGTGAGATTCCAGCCGTCCCTGAAGTATGAGACCACGAAGTTCGGCTGGAAGGTCCACCAAGGCGCGCCGACATTTCCCAGCCCGTTCGCGCCCGCGGTGGTGCCCGTCGGCATCCACATGCCGAAGCCCGCCTTGACATAGAAACCGCTGTCACCCAGCTTCCAGCTCAGTTCGGCCGGCGCCAGAAACGTGTTGTGCATGCCTACCGGACTGACGTTCACCGGCGAACCGACATCGACCATCATGACCGGCTGGACGATGACCGCATCGTAGGTCGCGCCCAGCAGCGTCCAGCCGGGTACCCAGAGCAGTCCTGCAGCCACGGCAGGAATGTGAACGGACGTGCTCTCGCCGCCAACATTGGGCGCGCCTGGACCGATAAGAGATCCCGAGTAGGCCACAGCCTGGTCAAACATGTAGAGACCGGGCGGCGGCGTGACCGCAGCATTTCCCAGCACCAAGCCCGGCTTCTGCGCAGAGCCGACATAACCCGCTTCGAACGCGGATGCGGGTTTGCAGGCCATTGCCAGCCCTATCGTCAATCCGGTGACAACTATTCGTCTGGAATCCATTTCCCCCTCCGATCCCTGCTCTGATTGCCGAACGGCGGCGGCAGGTTTGTTGGCCAGAAGATCAGACAGAGGGGCAAGCGACGCTATCGCGCGCGCGCAGGCGATTATCAGGATTGCGAAATTTTCTAAGTTCGTGTTACGAGCGCCGCTTTGCGAGCACAGCGGAGGCCTTCTCGCCGAACCGCTCCTTGAACCGCACAGAGAAATCCCCGAGGTGGAAGAAGCCGCATTGCAGCGCGACGTCGGTGACCGAGATACTGCCGGGCGCGGCCGACAAGAGAATGGCGTGGACCCGGTCGAGACGTTGCGCCCGGAGCCAACGGCTCGGCCAAATGCCCAGATCACGCTGAAATCCGGCCTGGAGACTGCGCAGGCTCAGCCCGCAGTGCCGTGCCACCTGGCCGAGGCTGATCGGATCCGCAATGTGCTCCCGCATATAATCCATCGCCTTGCGCACTTGCGCAGACGGTGCCGGGCCAGCAGCCACGGCAATCGCAGCGCTGAAGTTGTTTGGCTGCGACACGAGCAGCGACTCGACGATCAACTCCTCAAGCTGCGCAAACATCTTCGGGTACGCCAACGCCTCGCCGAACATGGACAGGCTGGCCGCTGCCTCGAGAAGCTTGTGCCAGAACGCTGGGATCTCCCGCAGTGCGAGATCGAAATGAACCGGCATAGCCTTCTCCGAGCCCAGCAGATTCGCGCAAACTACCTCCACGCGCCGACGGTCCAGTCGCAGCAATATCTGGTCAAAGGCACCTTCGATCTCGAGCCGAAATTCCTGGTATGGCCCAACGATCGTGCCATGGCCCGATGTAACATCTGCGGTCGCCGAGCCGTAGCGGAATTGCGCACGACCCTCGAGGGGTAGCGTCACGAGGAAATTCCCCTCCTGCAGCAAGTCGGGCACGACCGTGACATCGCCCCCCATAGCGCAGCCGGTTGAGCGAAATCGGCCCTATTGGCAGATGATGCAAGCGGGCGGCGAGCTTCGCGCGACGCCCTCGCATGGTTAGGTCATGCGGCCGGAGCACCCTGCTGCATCCGTCGACGACCTCGTCAAGGTCACCGCTTGCAAGAACCAGGTGCTTCGCTCCGAACAGATGATCTCCGATAAACGAGGTCGATGCAGTCATCACTGCTACTCTCCAATCGTTGGCGACACCGCAACATCGCAACGATAGCACCATCGGCTGCACAATATCGCGGCTCTTAGCAGCGTGGGTCCGCCAAATCGCAAAACCCGCAATTGGGCCACCGCACCAGAAGCGCACTGCTTCGGTGCCATCTCCGTATGTCGACAATCGGCAAACTACAGCTTCAAATGCGACCTTGCCACTGCCTCTTCACTCGATCGCAGATACGACGGCGCTTTCGCGCAAGACTAAACGGCGTGCGAATAGCCTCGCAGCATCGTTTCCACACTGGTCGCGATCTCCAGCAAGCGACGGTCGGCGTTCCTGCGGCCGATCGGCATCAGACCGACGGGAAGACCGTCGAGCGGTATCGGCAATGAGATCGGCGGACAATCGAGCATGTTGGCGACCCGCGGATTGCGAAGCACAAGCCCATTGGCCTGATGGAACGCACTGTCCTCCTCAACCGACGATAGAAGCGGCGCGCGGATTGGCGTCGTCGGCAGGATGAAAACCTCACTGTTGCCGAAGGACTGTTCGAAGGATCGGATTGCAGCTTGCCGGAGCCGCACCATGCGCACATAGTTGATACCGAGGATGCCGCCGCCCGCTTCGATGCGAACTCGGGTTTTTGGATCGACCCCATCCAGGCTCGATAGCCCGAGACCACGCAGCGTTGCGCCGACCTCGATTGACGGAAAAGTGCCGATCTGGTCGATCTCAGCAACATTATCAAGAGCAGCTTCGATCGATCCATCCTCGATCCGCAAGCCACATGATCGAAGCCGCTCTACGGCGTTCTCAAACGCACTGAGCACTTCTGGCTCGCAGCCTTGAAACAGGCGACCGCGGGCGACAATGAGACGAAAGGTATAGGGAGAGGCAATGTGCGGTCGCGACGCCACGCCTTCCCCCGAAACCACCTGATCGGCCACGAAGCAGTCCGCAACGGTCGAGGCAATCGGACCGATGGTATCGAGGCTCGACGACAGCGAGAACGCGCCAGCGGTCGGCACGAACCCGCTCGTCGGCTTGAAGCCGGTTGCACCCGACAGTGCCGCTGGAATTCGGATCGACCCTCCCGTGTCGCTCCCAATGGCGATTTCCGCCATGCCGGCGACGACCGAGACGACAGCTCCCGATGAGGACCCTCCCGGAGCGCGCCGGCGGTCCCGGGGGTTGCCTGGTACACCGTCATTCGGGTTCGTGCCGAGCGCGGAAAAGGCAAATTCGGTCATTTGTGTCTTGCCGATGATCACGGCTCCCGCCGCGCGCAAGCGCTTCACAACCAGCGCATCGTCAACGGCGGGTGGCAAGGAGCGCAACACCGCGGAACCCGCGCTCGTCACGGTACCCGCAACGTCGAAGAGAGCCTTGACCGAGACAATTCGTCCATCGAGCGGGCCGCGTGTGGTTCCGGCAACGGCTCGCCGATCGGCAGCTTCGGCTTCGCAGCGGGCGCTTTCCGCGAATAAAGCGGTGAAGGTATTCTCGGCGCCCGATGCGCGCGCACGCGTCAGTGCGGCCTCCAGCCGTGCCACGGCGGCGGGATGAGACTGGTCGGGCGTTGAGATCATTCGTCGAAGCCGCTCGCCGGGAGTGATGGTCAGGAGACGACCGGAAGGACGTCGATATCGTAGCCGTGGATCAGCGAGCGCTTGAGAACCGGATCGCTGAGCTCCATTTCGAAGCGCGTCCCCGGGCGAATTCCGCCGATGGCACTCGGCGTCCCACAGAACATCAATGTCCCGGCAGGCAGGATATCGACGTTCGAGTACCGACGAATGAGATCTCGCGGCGTTCTTAGCGACGAAACCGAGCTCTCCTGATAGAGAACCCGCTTGCCGTCGATCGTCGCCCACGAGCGAAGGACCAATTCATCCCAGTGCCCTTCGACATCCGCGTAGGACCATATCCGCGAGCCGACCGGCTTGCCGCAGAGCTGCTTCGACAGAGCGATACCTGAGGCTTCTGCCTTGCGATCGGTATGGTCGGATCCGATTCCGATCCAGAGTCCGTCGGCCATAGAGACCACGACGGGTTCGACCTCGCCGGAACTGTCCGGCCCAAGCACGGTCAAGCGATCTGCCTGAGTCAGCGTCTGTGCGGCAACACGGTAGTAGAGCGGCGTCGTAGACGGGCGTGGAATTCCGAGCGCGGCGAGTTCCTCGACATGGTGCTCGATCGCTGCGGCGTCCCTGCCCGCCCAGCCCGCGATCACGAGTGATTCGATCTCGACGCCGACATGATCGGCCCGGTCCTTCGCGATACGGTCAAATTTCTTGAACATGGGCTTTGTCATCCTTGGTCGATGGAACGAGAATCTCGCCACGCTCAATCTGCAACGTGCGGTCGGCGATGCGATCGAGCAGCGCCGGCGAAGATTCGGTGATTAGCAGGGCGAGTTCCGGACGGTGCTTGCGTAGCTCGCCGAGAGTGCGCGCATAATCGAGCGCCAAGGCCGGCGCCAGGCCCTGGAAGGGTTCGTCGAGCAGCAGGGCTTTTCTCGCCACCGTCAGCGCACGGCCTAGCGCGACCATCTTTCCCTGGCCGCCGGAAACGCCGCCCGCGGGTCTCGACCGCATCGCATGCAACTCGGGCAATAGTCCATAGATCTCGTCGAGCCTTCGCGCGATCTCCGCTCGGTCGAGCTTCAACGCCAGCGCCGGAAGACGGATATTTTCCTCGACGTTCAATTCCGGAATCAAACGGCGATCTTCCGGCGCATATCCTATTCCTGCCCGGGCGCGGGTGTAGGCGGGCCTGCTGCCGAGATCGTCGGCATCGAGCCGGATCGAACCCTTGTCATGCGCGATGAGCCCCATGATCGCGCGAAGCGTCGTGGTCTTGCCGGCGCCGTTTCGGCCGATCAGCACCGTCGTCTTGCGCGCAATGATGGTGCAGCTGACCTCGCGCAGCACACGGACGCCCTCGATCGAGACGCTGACCTTGTCGAGACTGAGCATCAGGCAACCCCTACGACACGTTCGCGAACTTGCGCGTCGCCAAACACCTCATCGGGCCGCCCCTCAGCCATGATGTTTCCGGCATTCCACACCAAGACCCGGCTCGCATAACGGGCAACCACGTCCATGTCGTGCTCGACGAACAGCGCCGTGATGTGGCGCTGGCGCAGCGCGCTCATCAGCGCCTCCATCAGCGGGAAACGTTCGAGCGCACTCACGCCGCTGGTCGGCTCGTCCAGCAGTAGAAGTCGCGGCTTGAGGGCCAACGCGACTGCGATATCCAGCAGCTTGCGATGCCCCTCCGGCAGCGTGCTGCAGATCCGATCGGCGTCGTCGGCGAGCCCGACCAGGTCGAGCAGCGCCTCGGCCTCCTCGCGCCGCGCCCCAGTATCGAGGGGCCGGATCGCGGTCCACAGGCCGTCCGTTGCAGCGAGAGCCAGCATCATGTTGTCGATCACGCGCTGCGCGGAAAACAGCTGCGGGATCTGGAACGCGCGCGCGACGCCTCGACGCGCGATGGCGCGCGGCGACAGGCGCGTGATGTCGTGACCGTCGAGCAGCACGCTACCCGATCTCGGGCGAATGTAGCCGGTGCAGATGTTGAGCAGGGTTGTCTTGCCCGACCCGTTTGGGCCGATGATCGCGAGGAACTCGCCCTGGTGGATCGCGATGCTCACGCCGTCGGCGGCCTTGACCCCGTTGAAGGCGACGTGGAGGTTCTTGGCTTCCAGGATGGAATGCGTCATAGGCTCGACGCCTCCTTGCGTGAGAACAGTCCGTAGAATCCCTGCGGTAAGAACATGATCACGATGATCAGCGTCATGCCCACGATCAGATTCCAGGCATCCGTCACAGTCACGGCTGCGCTGTGTAGCAATTCCAGGAACAAGGCGCCGAGGAACGCGCCGGGCACGCCGCCGATGCCGCCGAGTACAGCAATCAGCACGAGGTGACCGGACGCAGTCCAGAACGCGAAGTCGGGGACCACGCGGCCGATCGCAAAACCGGCGATTGCACCGCCAAGACCCGCGAGCGCCGCCGAGATGACATAAGCGATCAGCAGAACCGTCCAGACCGGAATGCCCAAATACTCGAGCCGGATCTCGTTGGAGTGAACGGCCGAGAGCGCATGGCCCAGCGGGCTGTTCAGGTAGCGCTGCACGGCAAGACCGACGAGCAACATCAGAGCCAGGCTGAGGTAGAACAGGACGCTCTTGAACACCGGTTCGCCAACCGCGATGCCGAACACCGCCGGAATCGGCACAGGCAGGCCGTCCGTTCCGCCAGTGACGCCGTAGAGTTTGGCGCACAGCGCGTAAAACACCATGGAGACCGCGAGGTTCAACATTGCGAAGAAGATCGCGCGATACCGGACGAGGAACATTCCGGCGATCGCGCCGACCAGCGCGGCGACCAGCACCGAGAGGATCAGGAGCAGACCAAGGTCATTGATGCCGGCTCGCGCCAAGAACGCTACTCCATAGGCACTGGCGGCAAAGAACATCGCGTGACCGATCGAAATCAGCCCGGCGCGGAGCAGCACGGCGACGCCGAGCGCCGCAAACCCCTTGGCGATCGCAACCGTCAACACGAATTGCAGCCAGGGGGCGGCGACAGGCAGCACGGCAAGAATGAGTACCGCCGAAGCGGCAACGATCGTTCGCATCATATCCTCCGCGCTGTCACTGACCCGAACAGGCCGTAGGGGCGGATCAGAAGCACGACAAGCATTGCCGCATATGGCGCAACTGCATCCAGCGAGGGCACGAGATAGATCGCGAGCACGCGCGCCACACCAACTATCAGCGAGGCCACCGCGGCTCCCTCGATCTGTCCGAGCCCTCCGATCGCCGCGACCGCAAAGGCGAGCACCATGGTGTCGGCCCCGAGCCCCGGGGCGATGCCCGACGTCGGCGTCGCCAGAGCTCCTCCGAGTGCCGCGAGGAACACCCCGAGCGAGAACGCCAGGATGAATATCCGGTTGGTATCGATGCCGATCGACTGCGCCATTTCACGGTCAGTCACGACGGCCGTGATCAGCCGCCCAAGCCGGGTATGGTTGATCAAGAGCCGCAGGCCGATGACGACGAAGAGCGCCATCCCGATCAGGAAAATCTGGTAATTGAGATAGACGACACCGCCGACGTTCAACGTGCCAAGCAGGCGCATCGGCGCGTCCTCGTAGAAGGACTGAACGCCGAAGGTCACACGCTGGAGGTCCTCCAGGATGAGAAACAGCCCGAACGTGATTAGGATCTGGACAGCTTCCGACTTGCCGTAGGTCCAACGCACCAGGCTGCGCTCGATCAGCGGACCGAATATGGCCGCAACGAAGACGGCGCTGAACAACAACGCCACGAACGACAGGTAAGGGTTGAGCTGCCGGCTCGTGATGAACAGGCAGATCGAGGCTGCGACATAACCGCCGATCGAGTAGAGGCTGCCATGGGCGACGTTGAGAACGCGCAGCACGCTGAAGACCAGCGTCAAGCCAACCGCCGCGAAGAAGATCAACGCGGCGCTGGCCAGACTGTCCAGCAGCAGGGGGATGATTGCATTCGACATCGGCCTACGCTCCGCGTGAATGAGGTGAAGTGAACGCTATCGTCGGCCTATTTGTAGCTCCCCGGCTTCGGCAGGCTCTTCGCGAACTCGGGCTTGAGCGTCGAAATCCAGGCCAGCGGATCCTGACCGACCTGCGGCATCAGGCTATCGCCCTTGTAGCGGGCCATGTCGCCGATTACGGGAAACTGCTGCGCCGGTGTCTTCACGGTGACTCCAACGATCTGATCGACGAGGCCGTCGTTGTCGGCGCGCGTCTGCGCGGTGCCGGTCAAGGTCGCGACCTTGCTACCCTTCATGGCGTCCGCTAGCTCGGCACGCGTCGGCCTCTTTCCGCCATTCTTCTGCATTGCGGCCTTGTAGGCGGCCTTCACGTAGATGAGCGCATTGGCCATCTTGATGGCCGGGAACACCGGGTACTCGCCGAAGCGCCTCTTGTATGCCTCGGCGAACTTCACCGTCTCGGGATTGGCCTTCGCGTCCGGCGACATCCACCAGCCATCGCCCAGAACCCCGACGATCACGCCGTCAGGCAGCGGCACACGCTGCAGCACGGTCTCGCCGAGCGCAAGGATCACCTGACTGGACGCAAAGAGGCCCCGCGGAGTAGCTTGGCGAACGAAATTTTCGAGGTCGGCGCCCCAGAGATTGGAGAAGACGACGTCCGGACGCGCCGTGGTGAGGCGGGAAATCTCGGTCTGGTAGTTCGGCGAGCCGAGCTTCGGATAGAGTTCGGCGACGATTTGGATGTCCGGCTTCAGTGCCTTCAGGGCCGCGGTGAAGATCTTGGCCGCGTCATGACCGAACGCATAGTCCGGATTGATAATCGCCACCGTCTTCACGTCCGGCTTGCGATCGAGCAGGTAGATCGCGTAGGCGATGAATTCGGGCACGGTGTTGCCGTTGGGACGGAACACGTATTTGCTTTTGCCGTCCATCAGCAGTTGATGAGTGTCGCAGTTCCAGCCTACGGTCGGAACCTCCAATTGCTCCGCGAGCGGCGCCAGCGCCAAACAGGTCGCGCTCGACAAGGCAGCGATCATCACCTGGTTCTTTGCGTCGCCTGCCAACCGGCGATATTCCGCAATCACACCCTGTGCGCCCTGCGCCTCGTCGACGTAGGTCGCGCTGACCGGAACGCCTTCGATTCCGCCCGTCGCGTTGATCTCGTCGATCATGAGATCGGCGGCGTTCTTGCCCGGCATGCCGTACGCCGCGGCGGGACCGGACGTGAAGGTGAAGATGCCCAGTCCTACCGCGTTCGGCTTTTCCTGTGCGGCCACCGACGTTGTCGCAACGACGCCTATCGCGAGAGCTCCCGCGAGACCATCGACCACCAAGCGGAGATTGGACTGCGGTAATCCGCGATCCAGCCTGAAGAGCAGCTCGAGCGACGACAGACAACGCGCGACTACGATCGAAATAGCTTTGAACGCCATGTTTTCCTTCCCTTGGCCGGTCGATGATGTCTTTCTTGGCGGTGGCGATCCGGCATCAGACCGGATCGAAGTAATGCATCTCCAACAGCAGACAGCCGTTGACGGACTTGAACGGCCCATGCGGCGCGTGCGGCGGCCGGCAAGCGTAGGTATTCGGCGGGAAGCTCTTGCCGCCCTCACCTTTCTCATCGTTTCCGACGACGAGGTCGCCCGAGACGAGATAGACCTCTTCCCAGTACTCATGCGAAAACGGCGCGGTCGTATAGACGCCCGGGGCAAAACGCAGCAGGCGAGTTCGCGTCCCGCGCCGATTCTGCTCGTCCAGCCCCCCCCGCAATGATCTTCTGCTGGATACCGGCCGGATAGCCTGCGGGCGTTTCCCAGCCGGTGGTCATGTCGAGCGTGTAGAATTCGTCGTGCTTCTTGTTGACAGGCATGAGTTGTCTCCCCGGATCAGGCGGCTTTGCTGGTGGTCGAGAGGCCGTTGAGGTCGTACGAATCGAGTATGTTCTGGACGAGCCGGTCGGCGCCGGCCCAGTCGTATGTGCGATAGGAGTGGCCCTTGGTGACGAACGTCGCACCGGCGTAGAACATCTCGTATTGCTGGTGACGTGACCCGAACTCAGATCCAACAGCATCCCAGGCGAGCTTGTAGAACTTCACGCGGTCATGCGAATTGGCCTTCGGCGACTGCTGGGTCTTGCCGATCAAGGCCGCGATCTCGGGGTTGTCAAAGTCGGCGACCGACGAAGGCAGCATGATCATGCCGCCACCGGCGAGCTCGCGCAGCGTCGTGATGACGTGCGCGTAGAGCTGCTGCGTCAGCACCTGTGCAGAATAGAGCGTGTGCCGATCCGGGATGAAATAGGGACCGACCTGCGTACCCTTCGCTTCCATTGCCGCCACCAGCGCATCCACCATGCCGGTCTCGGCCGCAAGCTGGCCGAGCATCTCGCGCACTTGCGGAAACTGGGTGACGCCGTTCATTTCGGCGGTCCGATGCGCAAGGCCGGTCAGGAACTTGAGCTTTACGCTCAGGCGCACCATCGCCTGGTAGTTCTGATAGACGTGGCAAGGTGTGGCGTGAAACTGCTTCTGGCACATTTCTACGTTGCCCTCGATGAAGACGCGATCCCAGGGCACCTTCACGTCATCGAAATAGAGAACCGAGTCGTTCTCGTCGAAACGGCTGGACAAGGGATTGTCGAACACTGCGTCGGCTGCGTCCTCGTAGGACTTGCGCGACAGCATCTTGAGGCCCTTCGTATTCATCGGAATCGCGAACGACATCGCGTAGCGCTCTTCGCCCGGACGCATTGGCTGGATGGTCGTGACGAACACCTCGTCGGCCACGACGCCTCCGGTGGCGAGCATCTTGGCGCCGCGGATGGTGATGCCTTCGGCGTCGCGATCGACGACGCCGGCCGTGAGGAATGGATCGGCCTGCTCGGCAGCCCCTTTCGAGCGGTCGGCCTGCGGATTGATGATGACGTAGGTGAGGTAGAGGTCCTTGTCGCGAGCGTAGCGGTAGTAGCTCTCGAGTGCGCCGGCGCGGGCCGGATCATAGGCCTTAAACACGTCCAGCCCCATGTACAGGCCCGAAATGCACGACGCGACGTGGTCCGGGGCGCGGCCCATAAAGCCGGCATGCAACGCAGCCCAGGCTTCCAGCGCTTTCCGTCGCTCGACGAGATCGGCGTAGGACGCCGGAAGCTGCCAAATTCGGTTGGCGCGTCCGGTATCCGTCTTGAATGTCATCAAATCGACGTTCTCCGGAGCGTTCGCAAAGTCGAACAGCCCCGCCATCGAATTGGCGAGATTCCGAAAGGCATGATGGACGGTCACGTCGCCGACCGCAGCCCCGTTGATGTAGATGGTCCGCCCATCCTTCAGTCCAGACAGATATTCCTTTGCACTGCGCATCGCGGTTCTCCGGTTCGAAGCTAGTAATGAGTGGGAAGCGGCCAGGTCGGCTCGCGCTCGCTTTCGTCGACGAGGTCGCGATAGCGGCCCCGAAAGAAGATCAACGGGGCCGCCGGCTCGTTACGCGCGGTATGACGGACGACACGAACCACGAAGATCACGTGATCGCCGCCGTCATAGCTTCCGAACGGCGCGCATTCGAAATGGGCAAGGGCACCCGATATCAGCGGCGCTTCGGCGTGGCCGACTGACGTCTTGACCTGATCCCACTTGTTGGAAAGAGCGCGCGCGAACTGATTGGAGATCTGCTCCTGATCGCGGGCGAGGATGTTGACGGCGAAGCCCTTGGCTTCGAGCATCGCGGGCAGGCTTTTGGCCTTGCGGTCGACGCTGAACAATACCAGCGGCGGATCGAGTGAAACGGAATTGAACGAGCTCATGGTCATGCCGATGAGTTCATCGCCCTTGCCGCGCGCAGTCACCACCGCAACGCCGGTCGCGAATTCTCCCAACACCCGCCTGAATGCCCGGTCCTCCATGGGACGCCTGCCTCGCTGCTTCGACCCTGATTTATAATTCCCAGATAGCTTCTTGGCAAAGCTATTTTGAAATGTCAACACTCTTGCTGGACGGGCGCATGCGTGCTTTTTAAGCAAGCTCGCAAGACTGTGATTTCGCGGAGAGAATGACCGTGACCGATGCGCTCTTGACGGCGTCGAAACCCGAGCTGCTCGATAAAGAAGGAGACCGCACGCTTCGGGGCCTCCTCTACGACTATTTTGCGTTCGGACGCAGCCTAGACGCCTGCCGTGAAATATTCGCGAGCTTTGTCGACCTGTCGCCTACCCAGTATCTGATCCTGATCGCAATCAAGAATTCGACTGTGGAAGAACCTATGGGAGTCAATCAGGTTGCCGAACAGCTGTATCTAAGCGGCGCCTTCGTCACCAACGAGATCAACAAACTGGTTTCCGACGGCCTACTCGAGAAGACCCCCCATCCCGAAGACGGACGGCGGGTGCAACTTGCCCTCACCCAGCACGGAGCGAGCCTGCTGATTCGCCTTGCC
>NZ_LGHM01000137.1 GCF_001908185.1 Bradyrhizobium sp. AS23.2 | reverse complement strand
CGATTAGAGCGTTTTCGAGCGAAGTGGATACCGGTTCGCGTCAAGAAAACGCGTCAAAACAAGAATCTAGAGCCCCGTTCCGATTCCATCGGAACGGGGCTCTAGCGGCCGCCCCTTTTGCGCGCTTACTGCTTGATCTTCCCGTCCTTGTCGAACTGCGAGACGAAGGACCAGAGATTGTTGATCTCGGTCTCGTTCTTGATGCCGGCGAACGCCATCTTGGTGCCGGGGATCTTGGCCTTCGGGTCCTTGATGTATTCCTTGAACGTGGCTTCGTCCCAGGTGATGCCGGAATTCTTGTTCGCGTCCGAATAATTGTAGTCCGGCGCTGTCCCGGATTTGCGGCCGTTGAGGCCGTTGAGCTCGGGGCCGACCTTGTTCTTGGCGCCTTCGCCGATCGCGTGGCAGGCCAGGCATTTGTTGAATGACGTTTTGCCGGCCGCGACATCCTGCGCCATCGCGGCGGGGGCGGTGGCAGTCACGGTGAGGATCATCAGTGCGCCAAAAGTCAGTTTTGTCATCGGGTGCTCTTCGTCTCTTCCCTGGTGGGTCTGGGCCTAGTCAGTCTCTTGCCTGGTCGGCAATCGTCGGACCTGCCGCTTTTGGCAGGCCCGTCCGGCTTGGACAAGCCACGAAACCATGACAGGTTTCACGATTCCCTACTTGTCCCAGAGCGAACTCGCCCGAGATCGTTGGTCCGACGTTCGGATGGCCTACCCAAACCACCGCGGACGTGGTTGATTTGCCGCGACAATTTGATCGCCCGGGGCGAGCCGGAAGGATATGCCATGACCATCATGATGCCTGCGAGTGACCAGGCGGTGCTCGCGCGCCGCGCTGAGATCGTTGCTGCATTGCGCGCAATCGTGCCCGGCGAGGGCGTGATCGACAGCGCTGCCGAGATGCGGGCCTATGAATCCGATGGGCTGACCGCCTATCGGCAGCCGCCGATGGTCGTGGTGCTGCCCGATACGACCGAGCAGGTCTCGCTCATCCTGAAATATTGTGCAGAGCAGGGCATCAAGGTGGTCCCGCGTGGCTCCGGCACCTCGCTGTCCGGCGGCGCGCTGCCGCTCGAGGACGGCGTGCTCTTGGGGCTCGGCAAGTTCAAGCGCATCCGCGAGATCGATTTCGACAACCGCGTCGTCGTCACCGAGCCTGGTGTCACCAATCTGGCGATCACCCAGGCCGTCGCGCATGCCGGCTTCTACTACGCACCCGACCCGTCCTCGCAGATCGCCTGCTCGATCGGCGGCAATGTCGCGGAGAATTCCGGCGGGGTGCACTGCCTGAAATACGGCATGACCACCAACAACGTGCTCGGTTGCGAGATTGTCCTGATGAGCGGCGAGATCCTGCGCATCGGCGGCAAATCGGCGGAGAACCCGGGCTACGATCTCATGGGTGTCATCACCGGCTCCGAGGGCCTGCTCGGGGTCATCACCGAGATCACGGTGCGCATCCTGCAAAAACCGGAGACAGCGCGCGCGCTGATGGTCGGCTTCGCGGAAGTCGAGGCGGCCGGCGAATGCGTGGCGCGGATCATCGGCGCCGGTATCATTCCCGGAGGCATGGAGATGATGGACAAGCCGGCGATCCACGCTGCGGAGGCCTTCGTCCATGCCGGCTATCCGCTCGATGTCGAGGCGCTGCTGATCATCGAGCTCGACGGTCCCAAGATCGAGGTCGATGAACTGATCAGCCGCGTCGAGGCCATCGCGAATGGTTGCGGCTCGACCACCTGCCAGATCTCGACCTCGGAAGCCGAGCGCAATCTGTTCTGGGCGGGCCGGAAAGCCGCGTTTCCGGCCGTCGGCCGCATCTCGCCAGATTATCTCTGCATGGACGGCACCATTCCGCGCGGCGCGCTGCCGAAGGCGCTCGCCCGCATCCGCGAACTGTCGGAGAAATACCAGCTCGGCTGCGCCAACGTATTCCACGCCGGCGACGGCAATCTGCATCCCCTGATCCTCTACGATGCCAACAAGCCCGGCGAGATCGAGCGCGCCGAGGCCTTCGGCGCCGACATCCTGCGCGCCTGCGTCGAGTTCGGCGGCGTGCTCACCGGCGAGCATGGCGTCGGCATCGAGAAGCGCGACCTCATGCCCGACATGTTCAGCGAGATCGACCTGAACCAGCAGCAGCGGCTGAAATGCGCCTTCGATGCGCAGGGCCTGCTCAATCCCGGAAAGGTGTTTCCGACGCTGCACCGCTGCGCCGAGCTCGGCCGCGTGCATGTCCATGCCGGCAAGCTCGCGTTTCCGGACATCCCGCGGTTCTGAGGATTTTTTGGCATGTCGGTCCAGGTGGCGGCATGGCGGACATCCCGGTAGACGCGACGACAGCGGAGCCGGCCGCGGCGCACGCCCCGCCGCGGCTCCTGTTCATCGACAACATCCGCTGGTCCATGATCGTGCTCGTGCTGAGCATGCATGCGTCCGACACCTATAGCCCGTTCGGCAATTGGTACTATGTGGACCGGCAGGCGACGGGCTTCGGGACGGCGCTGTTCTTCGGCATCTACCAGAGCTTCCTGCAGGCGTTCTTCATGGCGGTGTTGTTCTTCATCGCCGGCTATTTCGCTGCGGCATCGTTTGACCGGAAGGGGTTTTCGACCTTCGCCCGTGACCGGTTGTTCCGGCTTGGCGTGCCGACCCTGGTCTACATGTTCGTGATCGGCCCGCTCACGCAGTATTTCCTGTCGCACACCTGGGGACGCGGTGGCTTCGGCCATCAATGGCTGACCCATCTTGCGGACGGCGAGTGGCTGTCCGAGACCGGGCCGATGTGGTTCTGCGCCGTGCTGCTGCTGTTCTCGCTCGCCTACGGCCTGATCCGGCTGTCGGGATGGCAGGAGCGGGCGGTTGTGCTCCGCGGACCGATAGTCGTGGTCTTCGTGATACTCATGGCGGCCGCCACCTTTGCCGTACGCATCGTCATGCAGGCCGGCACGTCAGTGCTCAACGTCCATCCCGGCGATCTGCCGCAATATCTTCTGATGTTCGCGGCAGGGGCCTATGGTTATCGCGGCAACTGGATAACGGGGCTTGCCGAGCGTTCCTGTCTGCGCTGGGGAGCGCTGGCGCTGGCCATCTCGGCGCCCCTGTTCGCGGCGCTGGTGCTGTTCGGCGGCGGGCTCAAAGGCGACACCGCGCTTTATGCGGGGGGCTTCAACCTCGTCAGCGCCGGCAAGTGCCTGTGGGAGGCACTCGTCTGTGTCGGCATGGGCTTTTTGATCCTGGCCGTCTACCGTCGCTATCTCGGCACACAAGGTCCGGTCGCCAAATGGCTCTCGGACAATGCGTTCGGCGTCTATCTGATCCATCCGCCGATTCTGATCGGCTTCGCCTTGTTGCTGCACGCATTGTTGCTTGGTGCGGTCACAAAGGCGATCCTGCTGACGATGCTGGCTGCGGTCGGCAGCTTTGCGGTCTCCGCCCTGATCTTGCGGAGATCACCGCTGCGCGCAATCATTTAGAGCGGCGCGCCGCGGTCCTGACCGAACCGCGGCGTGCAGGCGGCATTTAGATCAGCGCGTATTGCGTCCGCTCGCGCCTTGCCAACAGCGGCAGCGCCCGGCCTGCGATGTGTGTCTTGAAATGCGCGCTCTCCTGGTGCGCCTTGAAAGCGGCCTCGTCGCGAAACAGTTCGTAGAACAGGAACTGTGCCGGGTTCTCCATGCCGCGGCTGATCAGGAACAGCTTCACGCCAGGCTCGCTTTGTGCCTCCGGCAGGAAGCCACGCAGGATCTCGGCGACATTGTCGGCCTGTCCCTCCTTGGCTTCCCACTGCGCCACGACGAGAAGGCCGCCGCCGCTGGTCGCTTCGCTGACTGTTCGCTGCTTCATTGCCTGTGCGTACATGCCGGAACTCCTGTTAAGAGGGCATCTGGAACAGTTCGATCAATAGCGAAGTTTGGAAGGGAATGGTTCGATGGTGGACGAAGTGACGATGTCGTGCCCGAATCGGCCCGGCCGTTATCCGGCGTGATCGGGATGGCGGTTTGTCAGCCGCATCGCATTCAGGGACCGGCGCTTTCGCGCGCAAGGCTTTGGCGTGAGAAATAAGGCTGTGGCGCGAGAAATTTGATTTTCGTCTGGAATTTGGCTACCGCCTTTTCCCGTGGATACGCTCAAGGTCAGAGACGCCAAAGACGTCGAAGAGGTGGTGCGCGCGGCGATTGCCAATGAGCAGCCGCTCGAGATCATCGGTCATGGCAGCAAGCGCGGCATCGGCCATGCGATGGCGACCAACGCCGTGCTCGACGTCTCCGCGCTGAACGCCGTCACCTCCTACGAGCCCAATGAGCTGATCGTCACGCTCCAGGCCGGCGCGCCGCTCGCCGACGTGCTGTCGCTGATCGATGCCAAGAACCAGCAATTCGCCTTCGAGCCGATGAACACCGCGCCGCTTTTGGGCACGCCGGCGCTCGGCACCATCGGCGGCATGATCGCGGCCGGGCTCGCCGGTCCGCGGCGCATTAGGGCGGGCGGGGCGCGCGACCACCTGCTCGGGGCGCACGCCGTTTCCGGTTTCGGCGACAGCTTCAAGACCGGCGGCAAGGTGGTGAAGAACGTCACCGGCTACGACCTCTGCAAACTGCTGGCGGGGTCCTGGGGCACCCTGTCGGTCATGACCGAGGTCACGCTGAAGGTGATGCCGAAGCCCGAAGCCGAGCGGACGCTGCTGCTCCGCGGGCTCGACGATGTCGCCGCCAACAAGGCGATGACCGCGGCGCTCGGCTCGCCCTTCGACGTCTCCGCCGCCGCGCACCTGCCGAAATCGGCGTTCCGGGCCAAGACCGACGGGCTTGGCGATATCGCGGGCCAGGGCGAGGCGCTGACCGTGCTGCGGCTCGAGGGGATCACGGCCTCCGCCGCCCACCGCGCCGGATCGCTGCGCGAATTGCTGGCGCCGTTCGGGACCGCGACGCTGGTCGAGGACATGGCGTCCGCGGCGCTGTGGGCCACGATCCGCGACGTCCTGCCGTTCGCGGCAAGCGGCACGCTGGGTGCCTGGCCGGTCTGGCGAATCGTCTGTCCGCCGGCATCAGGTGCGGCGCTCGGGACGCAATTGGCGCGCGAGACCGGGGGGCGACGTGATCTACGATTGGGGCGGCGGGCTGATCTGGGCGGCATTGCCGCCAAAGTCGGATGCGCACGCCCCGGTCGTGCGCCAGCGCGCGGATGCCTTGGGCGGACATGCGATGCTGATCCGGGCCGCCGAGGATGTCAGAGGCGGCGTCGATGTGTTTCATCCGCAGGCGCCCGGCATTGCCGCGCTGAGCGAGCGGGTACGCACCAGCTTCGATCCGAAATCCATTCTCAACCGGGGCCGGCTGACGCGGGGCGCTGCGGCATGAAGACCGAATTCTCACTGGCGCAGCTTGCCGACCCCGATATCGCGGAAGCCGACAAGATCCTGCGCGCCTGCGTCCATTGCGGCTTCTGCACCGCAACCTGTCCGACCTATGTGCTGCTCGGCGACGAGCTCGATAGCCCGCGCGGCCGCATCTACCTGATGAAGGAGATGCTGGAGAAGGACCAGGCGCCGACGGCGGAGGTGGTCAAGCATATCGACCGCTGCCTGTCGTGCCTGTCCTGCATGACGACCTGCCCCTCTGGTGTGCACTACATGCACCTCGTGGACCAGGCCCGGGTCAGGATCGAGCAGCGCTATCAGAGGCCGCTCACCGAGCGGCTGCTGCGCCAGGTGCTGGCCTTCGTCCTGCCGAACCCGAAGCGCTTCCGCGCCAGCATGTGGCTGGCGCGGCTGGCCCGCCCGCTTGCCGTGTTCTTGCCGACGCCCAGGCCGTCGGCCACGCCCGGCCTGATCGAGCGCCTCAAGGCCATGCTGGCGCTGGCCCCACACCGCCTGCCGTCGCCGGGGCCCACCGCCGGCAGCGTGTTCGCGGCGCGTGGCAAGAAGCGCGGCCGGGTCGCGCTGCTTCAGGGCTGCGCCCAGCAGGTGCTGGCGCCGCGCATCAACCAGGCCGCCATCAGTCTCCTCACCCGCCACGGCATCGAGGTCGTCCTGGTCAGGGACGAGCAATGCTGCGGCGCGTTGACCCATCACCTCGGCAATGACCACGATGCATTGGCGCGGGCTCGCGCCAATGTCACGGCGTGGGGTGCGGAAGCGGCGGGCGAGGGGCTCGACGCCATCCTGGTGACGACGTCCGGCTGCGGCACCGTGATCAAGGACTACGGCTATCTGCTGCGCGAGGACGCTGCGTTCGCGGCCGATGCGGCGAAGGTGTCCGCGCTCGCCAAGGACATCACCGAATACGTCGCCGGCCTCGGACTCGAACCGGTCGCGCGACCGGACAACATCGTCGTCGCCTATCACTCCGCGTGTTCGTTGCAGCACGGGCAGAAAATCACGGGCCTTCCGAAAGAATTGCTTTCCAAGAATGGATTCGTGGTGAAAGATGTCCCGGAGAGCCATTTGTGTTGCGGTTCGGCGGGGACCTACAACATTCTCCAGCCCGAGCTTGCGGGTCGGTTGCGCGATCGCAAGGTCGCCAACATCGCGAGCGTCAAGCCGGACATGATTGCCGCGGGCAATATCGGCTGCATGGTGCAGATTGCCAGTGGCACGTCAATTCCGGTCGTACACACGATTGAGCTTCTCGATTGGGCTACGGGCGGGTCGCGGCCGGCATTGAACGCGTCGAGCTGAGCTTTCGTCCGGAGGTGACGGCTGAAGACGCCCGATCGACCATTGTTTGGCGACAACAGGAGGACCACGATGGCGAAAGCGAAGAAGAAAAAAAGCAAGAAGGCCAAAAAGGCCAAGAAGGTTGTAGCGGCCAAGAAGGCGACGAAGAAGAAGGCTGCCAGGAAGTCCGCGAAGAAGACTGCGAAGAAATCTGCCAAGAAGGCCGCGCCGAAGAAGGCCGCCAAGAAGACAGCAAAGAAGGCTGCGGCGAAGAAGGCGGCGCCGAAGAAGGCCGCGAAGAAAGCGGCTCCGAAGAAGGCGAAGGCAGCTCCCTCGCCGAAGCCGTCAGCTCCGGCTCCGGCTCCCGAGCCCGCCGCGGAGACCAGCTGGGCGATGCCTTCGTCTTCTGCGGAATCGACGCCGGTCGAGGGGCAAGGTTAGGCCAAAGGCCAGGTCCACCCCAACGGCAGCGATAGGCAACAGGAAGGCCGCGGCGGTGACGCTGCGGCCTTTTTGTATCGTCACAGTTTGCATCGTCACAGTGGTCTCGGGCGGTTGTCGTTCTCGCACCGGTGCGATTCGTGGCGCAGGCGTCACTCGACCGCGGGACTCCGTATTAACCCGGGCGGCTCTGTGCATTCTGGGATTCAAATAATGTGATCGAGAAGCAACACAGGCCGACAACCTTTCGTAGAACCGTCAGAACGCTCAAAAAGGCGGCAAATGCCCGCGATTTTTGCTTCTCCGTTCACATCCCCCAATCCAGATTGTCGCGGTAACGCAATTTTGCACGTAGGTCGCACACCCCGGGGGGCTTCCGGGAAAATCGACTGGGTAAGCACTGGTGATGGGGATTGAAATGAAGAAAGTGGCTTTGTTGGCAACGGCGCTGGCAATGGTGACGGGTTCGGCTTTCGCGGCAGACATGCCGGTCAAGGCACTGAAGGCGCCGCCGCCGCCCGCCTTTGATCCTTGGGACGTTGCCTTCGGCGGCGCGATCATGAGCGACTACATCTTCCGCGGTATCACCCAGTCGAACCACAAGCCGTCGGTCACGGCCTATTTCGAGCCGCGCTACAACGTCACCAAGGACCTCCAGCTCTATATGGGCGTGTCCGGTGAGAGCATCTCCTTCCCGAACCGCGCCGCGGCCGAGATCGACGTCTACGGCGGTATCCGTCCGACCTTCGGCGCGTTCGCTTTCGACATCGGCGTCTGGGGTTATCTGTATCCGGGCGGCACCTGCTTCTTCGGTGCTCCCGGCATCGACTTCGCCGGCAACTTCCAGGGCGCCGAGTGCGCCGAGAAGGCCCTGCTGAACGCCAACGTGATCAAGAAGGACCTGAGCTTCTTCGAAGTCTACGGCAAGGCCACCTACACGGTGAACGACAACTGGACGTTCGGCCTGACCGAGTACTACACCCCGAGCTACCTGAACTCGGGCGCCTGGGGCAACTACACCTCGATCACCGGCAAGTACACCGCGCCGAGCACGATCTTCGGCTCCAGCGGCGTCGGCATGTACGTCTCGGGTGAGTTCGGCCGCCAGTGGCTCGGCACCTCCGACAGCTTCTACGGCACGGCGACTTTCCCGAACGGCATCAAGTATGCCGACTATAACACCTGGAACGTCGGCATCGGCTTCACCTACAAGGTGGCGACGCTCGACCTGCGCTACTCCGACACCAGCCTCTCCAAGGGCGATTGCAACGCCTTCACCAGCGACTGGTCGGCTCGCGGCAATCTCACCGCTTCGACCGGCACCTTCGTGACCGCGATCAATCCGTCGGGTGTCGGCTCCAACTGGTGCGGCGCCGCCGGCATCGCCAAGCTGTCGTTCGACCTGACGGCGATGACCAACCTGAAGTAAGCTTCTTCCCGAAGCGACTTGTTGAGGGCGGCAGAGCAATCTGCCGCCCTTTTGCTTTGGGTTGTACGATTGCTCGGCCTCATGGTTCGCCCGGCGATGCAGAGCATCGTCCGGAGACGCCCGTCTCCGGACGGCTCCTCACCCATGAGGGTCTCAGATGCCGCTACGAGGACAGACCTCATCCTAAGGAGCCCGCCAAAGGCGGGCGTCTCGAAGGATGGCGGCAGGGAAAGACCTACATCCCCCGCCTCGCTCAGCGCGCTGCGCTCGGCTCCGCCTGGGCCGGTTCGCCGCCTTTGCCGAGAACGTGGATCTCGCCGTCCTTCACCATGGTCACCTTGCGGGTATGGAAGGCGTCCAGCGTCGAGCGGTGGCCGATCGAGACGATGGTGGCCTGTGGCAGCTTCTCCGCCAGCAGCCGGTAAAGCCGGTCCTCGGACGGCTCGTCCAGCGATGCGGTGGCCTCGTCGAGGAACAGATAGTCCGGCATGTGGAGCAGCGCGCGGGCAAGTCCGAGGCGCTGCTGCTCGCCGAGGGACAGCGTCCGATTCCAGTGACCGTCCTCGTTGAGCCGATCGGCCAGTCTCGGCATGCCGACCGCGATGAGCGCGTCACGGATCCGCTCGGGCGGGATGGTGCCGTGCTCGGCCGGGTAGATGACGGCGTCGCCAAGCGGGCCGATCGGGAAATACGGCCGCTGCGGCAGCATCATCAGCTTTGACTTCTCGGGAATGGCGATCGTGCCGGTGCCGAACGGCCAGACGCCCGCAATGGCCCGGAACAGCGTCGACTTGCCCGAGCCCGACGGGCCGGTCACCAGCACCCGCTCCGACGGCTGGATCGTGAAGGCATCGGCCGCGACCAGAGGTGCGCCGTTCGGCAGTTTGACGAGCAACTGCTCGAGCGCGATCGCCTTCTTGGCGCTGGATGCCGCAACCCCGATGGTCGGTTCGTGCGCGGCGAGGTTGGCGGCCGAGTTGACCGACATCTCGAAGCCGTCGAGACGGGCAACCACGGCGCGCCATTCGGCAAGCGACCGGTACGCCGTGACGAAGAAGGACAAAGCGCGCTGAACGCTGGAGAAGGCCGAGGCGGTCTGCATCATGTCGCCAAGCTGGATCTTCTTGGCGAAATAGGCCGGCGCCACCAGCACGTAGGGGAAGATCACGGCGGCCTGCTGATAGCTCGCCGTGAACATCGTGAGGCGCTTGGTCCGGCTCATGATCGCGTACCAGTTGTCGATCACGAAGTCGAAGCGGTGCAACAGGCGTCCGCGCTCCGCACTCTCGCCCTTCAGCAGCGCGATCTGTTCGGAGTTCTCGCGTACGCGCACGAGGTTGAAACGGAAGTCGGCCTCATAGCGCTGCTGCTCGAAATTGAGATTGACCAGCGGCACGCCGATCCAGTGCGTCAGGGCCGTGCCGAGGATGGCATAAAACAGCGCGCCCCAGACGAGATAGCCCGGGACCGCGACATCGATGCCAAACAGGTGCAGCGGCGCGTTGTTGGAGAGTCCCCAGAGGATGATGACGAAGGAAAACAGCGTGACGATCGACGAGAGCAGGCCAAGTCCGATGGTCAATGTCTGCTCGACGAAGTTCTTCACGTCGTCGGTGATGCGCTGGTCGGGGTTGTCGGCCGCATCGCCCCTGAGCTGCATCCGGTAATGCGTGGCGTCGTCGAGCCATTCGCCGAGATAGTGCCGCGTCAGCCATCGCCGCCAGCGGATCTGCAGCCATTGGTTCAGATAGAGCTGATAGACAGCCAGTGCGACGAAGGCCGAGGCAAGGCCGACGAATATCCAGATCTCGCGCATGAAGCTATCGAAGTCATAGGCCTGGAGCGCGCTGTAGAACCGGTTCTGCCACTGGTTGACGAGCACGTCGATGGCGACCAGCGACAGTTCGATCGCGACCACCGCCGCGAGCAGGCCACGCCCAGCCCATTTGTCCTCGGATCGAAAATAGGGGATGGCGATTCGCCAAACGGTCGCGAGCGTAGCGCTGATATTCTTCACGGAGCGGGATCTCCTCGAGGGGATTTGCACAACGCCCCGGAGCCAAATGGCTGAGGCCAGGGCGGAAATGGGCGCGCTTAGACTAAAGTCGCAAGTTCTGCAATTTGCGTTGGCTTGTCGCGGCTTGCAACCCTAGCATGGGTACGAGGGCGTGGGGTGGGGGCCTTCTGGACTTCTCGGGCTTGTGAGCGGGTGGGAACCGCCACATTCGCGAGGAATTCGCGTCCAGCTCAGGGGTTATCGCTTCCAGCGTCAAGCAGGCTCGGCCGTCCACGCGGGCCCCCTGCCGCACAAATGCGTGGGGGGGAGGAAGACATGTGGAATCAAATCTATAATCCGCTCAACAATGCTGCACTGTCGACTATCGCTGCGGCCATCCCGGTCGTCTCGCTATTGATCATGATCGCGAGCGGGCGCGTCAAAGCGCACATCGCGGCCGTGGTCGCGGTGATCATCACCAATCTGATCACGATATTCATCTTCACCATGCCGGCCGGCATGTCGATCCGGGCCTCGGTGCTCGGCATCGTCACGGGCTTCTTCCCGATCGGATGGATCGTCCTCAACGTCATCTTCCTCTACCAGGTGACTGTTAGCACCGGGCGCTTCGAATTGCTCAAGCGCGCAGTCGGCGGCGTCACTGAGGATCGGCGCCTGCAGCTGTTGCTGGTCGCATTCTCGTTCGGCGCCTTCTTCGAAGGCGCCTCGGGCTTCGGCACGCCGGTCGCAATCACCGGTGCCGTGCTGATCGGTCTCGGCTTCTCGCCGCTCGCCGCATCGGGCCTGTCGCTGATCGCCAACACAGCTCCGGTCGCCTACGGCGCGCTCGGTACGCCGATCCAGGGCCTTGCCTCGGTCACCGGGCTCGATCCCTACATCCTCGGCGCGATGGTCGGCCGGCAATTGCCGTTCTTCTCGCTCATCGTACCGTTCTGGGTGGTGTGGGCGTTCGCAGGCTGGCGCGGCATGAAGGACGTCTGGCCGGCGGTCCTCGTCACCGGCATTTCCTTCGCCGTCCCGCAATTCGTGATCTCCAACTACATCAATCCCTGGATCGTCGACATCGGGGCGTCGCTGATCTCGATGGGGGCGCTCATCCTGTTCCTGAAGGTGTGGCAGCCGAAGCAGCTCTGGCTGTCGCCGGAGCTGCGCGGCCACGACGCGTCGGCCGCGCAAATGGAAAAGATGACGCCGCTCGACAAGACGCCGCTCACCCAGTCCGAACTGTGGAGCGCGCTGCTGCCGTGGATCATCGTCTGTATCGTGATGCTGATCTGGGGCAACGGTGCCTTCAAGACCTGGGCGAACGGGATCTTCACCTGGAACTACGCCGTTCCCGATCTGCACAATATGATCAACAAGGTGCCGCCGGTGGCCCCCAAGCCGACGCCGGAAGGTGCGGTGTTCGCGTTCACCTACCTGTCCTTCACCGGCACGGGCATGCTGATCGCGGCGATCATCTCGGGCTTCCTGATGGGTGTCGGCCCGGGACGCCTGCTGGCTGAGTATGGTCGTACGATCCGGCTGTGCGCGATCTCGCTGATCACGATCTCGGCGATGCTCGCGATCGGCACGCTGACCCGTCTGTCCGGTGTCGACGCAACGCTCGGTCTCGCGTTTGCGGCGACCGGCGTGCTCTATCCATTCTTCGGCACGCTGCTCGGCTGGTTGGGCGTGGCGCTGACGGGATCGGACACCGCCTCGAACATCCTGTTCGGCAACCTCCAGAAGATCACCTCCCAGCAGATCGGCTTGTCGCCGATCCTGATGGCGGCGGCGAACTCCTCCGGCGGCGTGATGGGCAAGATGATCGATGCGCAATCGATCGTGGTCGCCTCCACAGCCACGCGGTGGTACGGCCACGAGGGCACGATCCTGCGCTTCGTGTTCTGGCACTCGATCGTGCTGGCCTGCTTGGTCGGCGTGCTCGTGACGCTCCAGGCCTATGTATGGCCGTTCACGGCGCTCGTGCTGGAATAGTCCGGCACGCCTTGCTCTGACGGAAATCCCCGCGGGCCCGGTCCCGCGGGGATTTTTGCGTCAGGGGTGGGCGAACCTTCTCAATGGCGCTGCTGTCTTATAGAAGGTGCGGCAAATCAGGTCGGTCGAGAGGTTTCATGGTTTCGCTCAAGCAGATCGTGTGTGCG
>NZ_LGHM01000136.1 GCF_001908185.1 Bradyrhizobium sp. AS23.2 | reverse complement strand
ACCTCTGTTCTGGCAGTCTCAGAAGCGGTGTTTGAAGGAATTCTTTTCTCCGAAATTTGAGCGCCGTTGCGTTTTCACACAGCCAAGACCCGAACCGGACACAGTCAGCTAGATTGGATCAAGGCCGTCATCTATCGTCGCTGAAGTCGGCTTCCCGCTTGGCCAAAGGCTTGACCGCCGCCGGGGTCGGCATAGTCTCCACCGGCATCATTGGTCTTTACTGGAACTAGCTCGGTCGGATTTCATCACGCCAGTTTAGTTCAGTATGCCCAAGCAAGTGGGAGAATTGTGCCATGCCGAAGCGCTCTTCCATAGGCAAGCGTCGGAGCAAAGCCTTACCCGCCTTAGGGTTTGCCGGCATGTCTCTCTCGATGGCAAGCGGTGTGTGCGCCTCAACTGGCGAAGCGTCGGCGAATACATCACCGCCCTCGCAGAAGCGCGAACTCTTTCTTGGTGAGGAGGAAATCTCCGACGTTAGTTTGGCGACGTTCCATGTCTTCGACAAGGAAAATGCTGGACCACCACCGCTCTTCCAAAAACCAAGGCTGGCCAGAGGCTGTGGCTGTGCCTGTAGCTGTGCGCCTTGTGCCTACTGGCCGCAAGCTCCGCAGCCTCCAAAGGCAACGCAGCCGACACAGCATCGAAAGAAGAAGCCTCCACACCGCACGAACTAAATGGCGTCCGGCACAGCCGCCTCAGTCAAGCTTTGCGCGACAGGCTTACAAGTCCTAGAGTCCTCACCGTCAAAATCGAACTGATGTCTGGTTACGGCCCTTCGCGTCATTTTGCGTGCGAACAACAATCATGTTGCTTTCAGACTGAAAGCGGACATCAAGCGGCAGGCTGGATCGGGTGGATTGGTCGCGAATGACCCTGAGCCGACATTGGTCGGATCGAAATCCTTCACAGGCTGCTGCCCACGGGTAGTCGCCTCCTCGGCGCCGAGCTTTTGGGCTATCATGCTGGGCCGGAGCGCATTCCTTCTCGACTCGTTCTCGGACGGCTGGTGGTCGGTGTCGGACCGATGCACACCCGCTTACTGGTGCTTCGCGCTGTGTGTTTTTTGTCAGGACCGGTGCGCAACGGCACCGCGGGAGACTACCCATGGCAAACTCAAAAACGATCGCAGGTCTGATCGGCCCGTCCCTGATTGCGCTTGCGGCCGCGTTGCTCATCAATCTGGGCTCGATGTCGGCACTGGTCGAGGCGGTCTCGCACGATCCGGCGGTCGTGCTGGTCTCCGGAGTCGTTTCCTTCGTGGCCGGGCTCGCTGTCGTGCGAGTGCACAATCACTGGGCCGCAGACTGGGCGGTTCTTGTCACGATCTTCGGCTGGCTTCTACTGATCGGCGGCCTAGTTCGCATGCTGTTTCCGATCTGGCTCGCTGGAATGGCTGCGACCTTCAGCCCAAGCACGGGGCTTATTGTGGGGGAGGCCGTCGTGTTTCTCGTGATCGGGGTTTTCCTGTCGTACAAGGCCTACATGAGCAGCTGATGGAGGTAAGCGATCGAGCAGCCGACCAAGTTCTTCTTGCTGCGCGCTCGCCCATGGTCCCTATTGGGGTGCTGCAGAACTGGGCGGCTTGGGCAGAACGTCGAAAATGACCCTTAGCCGACATCAGCAGCCAATTTTGCTGTGATGCGCAAACGGCAGTCGTCTTCAGCAGCTAAACAGTCCCGCTTTTGAAGCCCAAGCGGATCACGAGCCGATATCAAACTTCGCTAGCGACTAAGCGGCATAGGACTGGAAAAAGTCTAGAACCACGACCTTGGTGTTGGGGGAGTGCTGTTTGACGTCCCTCACCCACAGATCGAGGTTCCCCGCATCGCCGAATACGTCTCGTAAATCGTGCGCCCCGTCCGAGAACGGCCGCTCGAAATTGTCCCAATGGGTCGGCAGAATCAGTGGCGGACGATTGAGTGCATCAAGCAGTCGCGGGGTGAAGTCGTGAATCTGATTTGAAAAGATCGACGCGACCAGTGCCACATCCGGTTTCAGGCCATTGAGTGCTCGCTCCACATAGTTGGCACTGCTCATTAGGAAAACACGAAATCTTCCGCCGATGGTGATCAGATAGATGAGAGTGTCGCCCTCAGGCAGTTCGCCTACCGTTTTCGGCAGCTCTGGTACAGAGATGCGATGACCGGGCACCGCGAATTTCTTGGTTGGCCCCATTGAGTGAAGACTCGGGAACACCTCGATCGTATAGCCGTCGAATTTCATATTCTCACCGCCCTTGACCTGGACGATCTGACCTTCCGGAACGCCATATGCGCGCATGAGATTGGCGTGAGTCTCCGAGCCTATGACCATGGCCCCTGTTTTCTTGGCGATAAAAGGAATATCGGCGATGTGGTCCCAGTGGCCGTGACCAATCAGAATGTGATCCGCCTTTTTGATGTGCTGGTCGATCACCGTTTCATTCACTTGAATCGGAGTCGTCGGATTGAACTTTCCGGCAAAGAAACCAGTCGGAATCCGCTGAAAGTACGGATCGAAGAGGATTGTCCGGTTGCCGAAACTGATTTCCCAGCCGTCGGTGCCGAACCACTTGAAATTCACGCCAGCTGTGCCGGGACCACCATTCTTGTCCGCTGTCTCAGCGCCATAGGCTACACCGGGGAAGAAGAGCGAAGCCGCACTCGCTGCCCCAGTCATGAGACTTGCGCTTAGGATGTCGCGTCGAGAGAGATTGTGTCCGTGCAGATGGTGTCCATGCAAATGCCAATCAGCTTCGACAAAGCACATGGCTCGCCTCCCTGTGGCCCCTCGTTGGTTGTTGAATTCGCGGGCCGGGCTGCTGGCTCAACGATCGGGTATTCGATGCCTTTTGAATATCGAAGTCAACTGATGCAGTTCGAATGCGAAGGCTCGACGATCGTCAACGTCGGAGGGCCAAGGGGATGAATTTCCGGTCGTTTTCGGGACGATCCGGCATTGGCCGATGGCCGACCCGGGTCGCCTCGGCTGCCCTGATGCGGGTTCAGAGCTTAAGCGCCTGCAGCTTTTCGAACTACCCGCAGAATTAGTAGCCAGCGCAGATGCGGTGATCGAATAGAAAAACACTTGCTGCGTTGCATGAGTCCGGAATTGGCCCTAAGCTGCCTCTCGGTTTCTACGCCCTGATGTCGGCTTGCGGGGTGCGAGCGGACCGAAGACGAAGATCGCCCCGACGCCCGCATGTGACCCGGACCGGACAATCCTGGTGCCAAGTCGGCCGCGCCGGTTCAATTGACCTAAATCAAAGCCGCGACTGAGGCGCAAGGGAACAGAACCGGGATTCAAACCGTCCGGAACCCTCGTCGCCATCAGGGTTCTTGATCGTTCCGGCCCGAATTAACTTGTGCGCCCTCCCGACAAGGCGCAGCGTTTTGGCATCACCCGGCCCCCTCGGCTTTTATCGGCGACTGAGAGTGTTGCGCTCCAACTTACGCCCATCGAGCGCCCCCCGCTGTTCGCATTGCACGTCGCTCATGATGTTGGCGCGCATTAGCCCGGGCCAGTCACTATAAGACTCATGGGGCAGGTCGACTCAAACGGAGAATGACCATGAGCGAAAACGTGACGTTAGGTCCGTTGCAGCCACCAGCTGCTTTGAAGGCCTATGTGCAGATAGTCGTCAAGTTCTGGGAGAACCAAGAAACTGCGCTCGAAGACGTGAAGGAATTTGCGGACGGTTGGTTTGCCCGGCGTCGTGAGGGCATGCAAGCGGCGCTTGAAGCGGCCAAACATATTGGCGATGCCGAGACGCCCTCCGATATACTCCGGGAATATCAGGACTTGCTCAATCGCGAGATGAAACTGTTTGCGGAGGATGGGAGGGCCTATCAGCAACAAGTGCTGAGGGCCGGAGCTCACCTGAACGCACAGCCAGAAGCGCCAAAGACCGACGAGCGTCGGACCGGCTAACGCCCCGAGCGGTTCAAAGCCCTTATGACGCCGATACGCGCGAACATGGTTGGGCCGCCGAGGCTCTACTACTAGTCTATAGTCTTCTAAGGACGAAGTGATCGAAAGGTGGCGTTATTTGCTGCTGCGGTGCACGAGTCCGTTCGTGGCCCCAAGCGGCGGTTGGTGGATGTCGGCTATTCCGCCGCTGTTAAGGGATAAGCAGACATCCGTCGAACGGATCGAAAATGACGCGAGTGACCCAACTGAGACACGCGCGGTTCAAGATTGTTGCGGCGCAAATTGACCTTTGAACCCTATTTCCATGGTCGCAATTTCCTGATGTGATCTTCAATATTGCGAGCCAATTTGCTGTGATCCCTGCGCGGGGGCGCCGTGTCGATCACCATCATGTCGTGACTAAAACTATAGAACAGGAAGGACATCACATGCCTTCACGTCGTAGTTTTCTGACCGGCACCGTCGCGACCGGCGTCGCTCTGTCAATGCAGCACCCCGCGGCAACGGTCGCGCAGCAAAAACGAGTAATCGTTGATTCGCAGGTTCACCTGTGGCCGGCGAGCACCCCGGAAAGACCCTGGCTCCCCGGTGCCAAACCGCAGCTTCCGGAGCCCTTCACCATCGAGCGAATAATTCCACTGATGGACGAGGCCGGCGTCGATCGCGTCGTCATCGTTCCGCCAGCGTCGCTCGAAGGCGAGCGCGTCGACTATGCCCAAGAGGCGGTCAAACGATACCCGAGCCGCTTCGCCATCATGGCGCGTGTAGCCCTCGACAAGCCCGACCGCGCGGCACGGCTTGCGACCTGGCGCGACCAGCCCGGCGTACTGGGCGTGAGGTTGAACTTCGGCCCCGGCGAAGCTGCGTGGCTGACAGACGGAACCGCGGACTGGTTCTGGCCGGCGGCGGAGAAGGCCCGCCTGCCTGTGATGTTTCTTACATCGGGCCAGACATCGCTGTTCGCCCGTATCGCGGAGCGACACCCGCAACTTACGCTCATCATCGACCACATGGGCGTCGGCGCGGGCCTGCGCCCTCGTCCTGATTCATCGGATTCCGTGAGAAACAAGTTGGTGCCGGAAGCTATTGCCCAGTCGGTCGCGCTCGCAAAATATGCGAATGTTTCGGTGAAGTTGTCGTCGGTACCGCTGATTTCGACTGAGCCGTATCCATTCCGTGATGTGACCCCGCATATCCACCGCCTATTCGACGCCTACGGCCCGGAGCGCTGCCACTGGGGAACCGATCTAACCAATTCATTCGCCAGGGCGACCTACCGGCAGCGCGTGACGGAATTCACAGAGGAGCTTCCGTTCCTCACCGAAAGCGACAAGGACTGGATCATGGGCCGCGCGATCCTGGCGCGGCTTCGCTGGACGTGAACCAAACTTGCTGCGATGCATGAGTCCGCTTCTGGCCCCCTAGCTGACCTTCAGCAGGTCTGCTTTTCGGCGGCCAGTGTAGCTCCGCCGCGGAGCGGCCGCTGATGACTTGCGCAGAAGTTCATAGAGTAACGCTGTCTGCCACAGTCGAACGTCGCCATGGCGTAACCTCGTTCCTCAAGACTTCGCTGTTGCGGGTATCTGACCGGGCTCGAACGGACCCGGCTCGAAGAAGCCCTCGATCGATTCGACCTTTACGTAGTTCTCAGCGATGCTTTCGGGGGTCAGATGTGGATCGTAGAAGCCAGGTCCCATGACAATAGCGATACGTTGGATTACTCCAGCTTCCACGTTGTAGATCCTGTTCGTCTCCGAACAACTATCGCTTGCCAGCCAGACGATCGCTGGCGCAACAGCCTCAACCGGCATTGTGGCTTCGCTCTGCTTCAGCCAAGCGGGATCCGCAACCGCCGCTGGGTGCATCCTCGTGTACCCGGCTGGCGAAATGGTGTTCACGAGAATCCCATACCCAGCACCTTCAATTGCAAGAATGCGCATCAATCCAACTACTGCGCACTTGGCCGCAGCGTAGGTGGCTTGGCCCCGTATTCCAAACAGGCCGCTGACTGACGTCGTGAGGATGATCTTCCCGTAGCGCTGTGCGACCATATACGGCCAGGCAGCCTTCACCGTGTTAACCGGCCCGCCGAGGTGCACCCGCCAATAGTGATCGAAATCGTCAAGGGTGGCGTCCTCGAATAGCTGGCTTCCGCAGATACCAGCGTTGTTCACGAGGAGGTCTATTCTCCCGAAATGCTCGATGGTCGTCGCGATCAGGTCACTGCCACCTTCAGGGGTGGAAACATCGCTGTCATTCGCGATTGCCTCGCCTCCACGGGATCGAATGAAATCGGCCACCTGTTCCGCGATCTTGCAATCCTTCCCGAACCCCGATACGTCGGTCCCCAGGTCGTTCACAACGACCCGGGCGCCGCGCTCGGCGAGAAGTTCGACGTATGCCCGCCCAAGCCCGCGACCTGCGCCAGTCACAACCCCGACCTTTCCCTCCAACGAAATTCGTTCTGTCATCTCGCTATCCTCCTTCCGGCAAGATTGAATGCGTCTGCGCGCAATCGTGACACCAACTGCCGGGGCACTATGTCCCTTTGGTAAAGCCAGATTCACGTCCCCGTAATCGACAATGCGTCCGCTTTCGGGAAGTTCGCTGATGTCCGATCATGGCCCCAAGCGGCGGTTGGTGGATGTCTGCTATTCCGCCGCTGTTAAGGGATAAGCAGACATCCGTCGAACGGATCGAAAATGACGCGAGTGACCCGCAATAGACCTTTGAGATCA
>NZ_LGHM01000135.1 GCF_001908185.1 Bradyrhizobium sp. AS23.2 | reverse complement strand
GCTGCCATTCCGCATCGCTCAGCCAGTAAGCCTGCTTTGCCATCCAAGCCTCCATGTGCTGGAAAGCTTGAATCACAATCCCTTAGTCCTGGGAATCCTTATTGAGTACAGACCCTAGAGGCTCCGCGGCGCTCGGCGCCTTCGCAGCCACGACACATGCCGTAACCATGGCTGCCAGTCGCAACACTTGGCGACGCGAAGGCGATGTATCGATAGCGTCTTTCATCGTCTGATCTCGCGGTGAGGGCGCCTGCCAGGCGCATTCGCCGGCCATGCGATGCCGGCGCGTTACCGAATGCTCGCGCTCCGTTGGCGAAAGGAGGCGGTCATTGAGGTCAGGGCATGCCAGACCACGATAGCGATCCTGCCACCACGAGGCTACTTCCCGCAGGACTTTCGCCTGTCGGGCCCACGCCCTGTTGAGGATGAAATCGCCGTCAGGACGGGCGTCATGGTGGCGGTTGCGGGATCAGTCGTCCGCGATGGCCGCCAAATCCGTCCTCGCATCGAGAAATCGCCCAATCAGCACTGCCCGCCGAACGGTCCGGCTCGAGCTTAAGAGAGAGACGAGCCCCAGCGCCATCAGCAGCACGCCGAGCCAGGTTGCCGTCCACCCTTTCCCGTCGTCGCCCGCCTGGGCGATGGGAACGGCGACCGGGGTCGCGGGAGGCACGGAGGCGGTAACCGCGTCGCTGGCGGCCGGCGCGGCCGCCAGAAGCGTCTCCACGTCGACCTGGCGCGGCGTGGGATGGTCGGGCGTGAGCTGATCGCTCGCGGGCTTGGCGACGATGGGTGCCGGCGGCACGAGCGCCGCAGCCGCCATAGCGGAGACGACGGGAGCGGCATCAGCCACCTTGAGCTCGGGCGCGGACGACGTCAGCTGGGGTGTTTCCGCCGGCGCGGAGCGCGGCAGCTCCGCACGTGCATCCACGACCGCCTTCCGCTTGAGCAGCGCGGTCTCGTTCTCCTCGCGAGCGGCTACACGATGCTTCGCGTCGTGCCGATGAACCGGCTTCTTCACCGTCGCGATCCCCTCAGCGGCCTGGAACCAGCATTTACGCTGGCCGTCGAAACGATAGACCCAGTGCTGGTGGTCGGCAGTCGACGTGCCGGGTTGCGGCAAGCACTCCTCTGCGGCGGGAGCGGGCGCAGTGGCTTGCCCGGGAGACGCATTGAACAGGGCGTCGAACGGATTTGAAGATGCCGGCGACGTCGAGAGACCTGCGAGAAGAAAAGCGGCGAAGCAAAATCGCAAATGACCGGACATGGACCCCCCCCCGGTGTTGCGCCCCGCCCCGGCACGACCTTTGGCCGCGACCTGGGTCGCAATGCGGCTCAAATCCGGCAACGCGGTGGATTCATTCTGGCCCGGAACTGGGATCCGGGTGCCGACGGCGCGCCTGACAGCACTTATCCACTACCGATCAAATGATGAAGCAGACCCTTGGGACCGCTTGCGGTCAAATCCAACGTCGCTAGCGTGATAGGTAGGTTGAAACGGCGTGGCCCAGCACTTCCAGGATTGAGATAGAGCACCCCACCCGTTGTCTCAATCAGCGGCCGATGCGAATGGCCAGAAATAACCACGTTGATCCCACACGCCGCCGGATCGAGTTGCAGGTCGTGGATGTCATGAAGGATATAGATCGAATGGTCGCCAAGCCTGACCTTCTCTGTATCAGGATAATTTTCTGCCCACGGCCCGTTATCGACGTTCCCCCTTATTGCGATAACAGGCGCAATCCGGCGGAGTCTGTCGATGACTTCAGGGCGGCCGATGTCGCCGGCATGGATGATATGGGCCACCCGGGCCAGCCGTTGCTCGGCTTCGGGACGCAGGATCCCGTGTGTATCCGAGATGACTCCGATTCTAAGCACGCGCGTAGTCCCGATCGTTAGAACGGCCGTTTGAGGATTTAGGAACAACCTCTGTCTGGTGCGCGACATCGTATTTTGACCCGAAACGGTTTCGACTCCCCGCCCTAATTGTTTCACCTCCGTCCGCCGCGGCTTGGACGGACGATAGCGGAGGTCACCGCAGTCGATCGAGCAAAGCCTTTGCTTCCTTCAGATCGTGCGTTTCAAAGCCCTCGGTGTACCCGGCGTAGATCGGCGCGAGCAGTTGGAGCGCTTCCTCGCGCCTGCCCTGGTCGATCCACAAGGCTGCAAGGTCCCTTGCAGCTCGAAGTTCGAGGGCTCTAGCCTGTTGGCTTCTTGCCGTGGTCAGTGCCTGATCGAGCCGTGATTGCGCCTCGGTGCCGGCGTCCGGCGCGGCGCGGGCGAGAAGCGCGCGTGCTTTCAGTCGATACAATTCGGCCTCAAATACCCGTTCGCTATTACGGCTGGTTGTAGCGAGGCCCTGCTCGATCAGCTCCACCGCAGCCTCGCATTGATTGCTCAACAATAAGGCCGAACACAAAAGCACGTACAATGCGGTGATACCCAGCTGATACCCTGCGCCACGATATTCATTCATGGCAGTCCGGATTTCCTCGAGTGCGCTGGTTGAAGGGTCAAGAAAGGTCGCACATATGCCTCGGACGGCGCGCGCCAATCCTCGCCATTGCCGGAATCCGTGTTCCTCCGACAAGGTGAGACAGCGTTCGGCATAGCCGTGCGCAGTCAATAGCTCGCCACGAAGAGCGTAGATAACAGACGCATAATAGCAAGCATAAGCTTGCGAATGTGGATGACCGATGTCGTCTGCCCGCTGAATGGCGGCGTCCATTCGCGTGATTGCCATGTCGACGTGGCCGAGCAGCCAAAGAACCCAAGACATCAGGGCAAGGTCCGCCACTCCGGCATCCTGGCCAGCGGCACGGGCAGCCAGTCTCTCCTCCTCGGTGCTTGCGTCAAACGCCTCAAAGGCACGTTCGATCGCTTCGCGGGCGCCGATGAGATGTCCCATGAAAAGGCGAATCATGGCCTGCCCACGCATTGCATTGAGCAACGCTGGTCGATTGCCACGCGCCTCGGCGAGATGAAGCAGGACAGCGACCATTTCCTCGGCAATCGGTAACTCACCGCGAATGACGCTCGCGGTGGCCAACCAGAACATGATTTGTAGTTGCTCGGGGGGATCTCCGAGGCGCTCGCACAACTCGCGCGCACGCGTGAAGGTCGCCACCGCCCTGTTCGAGGCAGGGCCCTGGGTAGCGATCAGGCAGGGGCCCAGAGCGAATTGGAAATCAAGCTCCAGTCTGTCCTTCCGCGCGCCGTCGGCCAAATGGACCAAGGCTTCGATTCCTCGCTGCAGGTGCGCGATCGCTTCGAGGTTGGCGGAGCGTATGGCGGCTTTCTTGCCGGCCTGCAACCAATATTCCCCCGCTTTTTCAAACAGCCCCGCCACGGTGAGATGGTGCGCGATAGTTTCAGGTTGAGCCTCCACAATTTCTGGGAACCGTTGCTCGAGGGCGTCTGCGATGCTGGCATGCAGCGCTGCGCGTCGGCTCTTCAAGAGTCCCGAGTAGGCGGCGTCCCGCACCAGCGCGTGTTTGAAGGTGTAGACCGCGTGAGGAATTTCACCTCGGCAGAATATCAGCTCCGAACGCACCAACTGATCAAGCGCCTCGTCCAATCTCTGCTTCGGCAGCCCGGCGACGGCACGCACAAGTTCATAATGGAATTCGCGACCCGCGACGGCTCCGATCTGGGCGACGTCTCGCACCGGTGACAACCGATCAAGGCGAGCCATCAGCGAAGCCTGCAACGTGGTTGGGATCGCCAACGACGGGAGAGGCGCTTCGAGAACATATTCTCCGTCCCGTTCTCGCAACAAGCCGCCTTCAAGCACCATCTTGGTTAATTCCTCGACGAAGAGCGGCACCCCATCGGTGTGTGCGAGAATGTGCTCCATTACCTCCTTGGGGAGCTTTTTGCCGGCGGTCACCCGCAGGACCAGCGCTGTGCCGTCGCGTCGGCCAAGGCGGGTGAGCGGGATCGTTGTGGTGTGGGGATAACTCGGCCAAGGCGGAGTGAATTCGGGCCTGGCCGTGATCAGCATAAGTGCCCGAAGCTGCGGCACGTGCTCGACAGTAGCGGCGAGGAGCTCGAGCGACGTTGGGTCAATCCAGTGTACATCTTCGATAATGAGTAAAACCGGCTGCTGCGCCGCTAACTCGTCGAGCTGGGCCAATAGTGCCGCAAAGGTCTTCTCTTTGCATTTTTGTGGGGTGAGGTCCTGGAGTCGATAGTGATCATCGGGTGGCAGCGCCAACAAATTGGCGAGAACGGCAAGATGTTCGGGATCGCGTGTGGATTGCGCCAGTAGAGCACCCAGCTTGGATAGCTTCTCCTGAGGTGAGTCACTGTGCTTGAACCCGGCAGCACGTTCGAGTTGGCTGATAAATGGGAACAATGCGCTGTGGGCATAGTGCTCGGAGCAGAAATAGCGCAGCGTGATATGTGTCTCACCTTGGAGCCGCTCATTAAGCGCTAACGCAATGTGTGACTTGCCAATCCCCGGCTCTCCCGCAAGCATCACGACCCGGCCTTCTTCCCGTGTAGCTTGTTGCCAGCGGCGTAACAGCAGCTCGATTTCCTCCTCGCGCCCGAACAGCGGCGGCAGCTTAGTGGTGTGCATGGCCTCGAAACGGCTCTCTACACCGCTCATCCCCAGCACCTGATAAACTTCGACTGGCTCCGCCCAGCCTTTCAGCGCGACTGGGCCGAGGTCACGATAATGGAACTCTCCCCCTGTGAGCTGGCGCGTGCACGCGGAGATCAACACAGTCCCCGGCTCCGCCAGCGTTTGCAGGCGCGCGGCGAGGTTCGGCGTCTCACCAACGACGGCTTGCTCCGCCGGCGTTTTCTCAATCAGCAGCTGTGTTACGACCACAGTGCCCGTTGCAATGCCGATGCGAATTTGCAGCGTCGCAGCGACATTCCGGATAGTCGCTACGGACCCAATGAGTGCGAGCGCAGCGCGCACAGCCTGTTCGGCATCATCCTCATGGGCGTGTGGATAGCCGAAATAGACCAACACACCGTCACCCATATAGCGGGCAATCTTTCCCTGATAGCGGCCTATAACTTCTGCGATGCAACTGTGATACGCGCCAATCAGGATTCGCATGTCCTCCGGGTCCAACCGCGCCGCAAGGGCTGTGGAGCCGACCAAGTCACAAAACATCACTGTCAGATGGCGCCGCTCGGCTTCATCTGGTCGCCTCGGTTCGGCTACCGCTGCTGCCGCTCTCGCCCCATTCTCAAGCTCTGCAATGGCGCGCAGTATCTTGCGGCGATGGCCCAGCAGAACGCCGAGGTCCTTGAGATCCTGGTCCGTCAGGTCGCGGAGTACCGAGAGATCAACGCCGTTCTCGGCGAAGCGCTGAGCATACTCCGAAAAGCCGATCGACTCGAGCCACTCGGTGACGCCTCTCATGGCAATCGGACACCTCCTCGGCCCCGTTCTTAGCTCCCGCAGGTATCGCTTCCAGGGGCGATCGGCCCACCTGCACCGAGGCACTGAATCTCGGTCATCGTATCTCCTCGAAAAGGCACGGTGGTGAGCGTTGCGAAAAGCGCCAGTTCACTTCTTCTGGACTAATCAGCAGAAAAGCGACCGCTGCATGCGACCGTATTGCAGCCGAGGGAGCGACGTGTCTTCAAGACGCTCGACATGGCGAATAACGAGTTTCCACTCAGAGATTAGTCCTCGTGGCAACAGAATGGTTCACTGTCGCCTTTGAAGCGCCTCCGAAAAGTGTGACGCCGCCCCATAGCTGGCAGCGAAAAGTCGATGCCTGCGTTCCAGTGGTTGGATTTCATGCCGCCGGCTGACCGGTATTTGAGGCTTCCTCGCAACGGCGAGGCGCGCCTTGATGAACCGACATCTTCTGCGAGTTGGGAGGTATCTCCGGCCTGGCGTATTGGTCAGATTGACCTCGGGGAGCGGCATCCGGCAAATCCATCCCGATCGCGCCTGCCCCGCGGAGGAAAAATATCGATCAATCTGGTACTTGTCGGACCTTTTATTCGTTGTAATCTTCTACCATGCGGCACTCGCATGGCCGTGCTCAAAACGGGCAGGCATCACCATAACAGGAGCGAAACAACGCGCCGGTTTTTGGGATCGAGACCGACATGTCCGGTGGTGGATCGTTTGATACGTTCCCCAAATTGCTGCTGCGGAACGCCGCGCAGTTTGGCACGCATCCGGCATTTCGACACAAGGATCTTGGCATCTGGCAGAGCTGGACGTGGGCTCAAGTTGCCGAGATCGTGCGTGCCTACGCCGCCGGGTTGCATCGACTTGGCTTACAGCCGGGCGATACAATTGCCGTAGTCGGCGCCAATCGGCCGAAGCTGTACTGGACCATGATGGCTGCGCAGATGCTGCGCGCGATTCCCGTTCCGGTTTACGCCGAGGCGGTGGCCGACGAGCTCGCTTTTGTTCTCGCTCATGCCGAGGCGAAACTGGTCGCGGCTCAAGACCAGGAGCAGGTTGATAAAGTCTTGTCGGTGTCCGACCGACTGCCGCAACTCGACAAGGTCGTTTATGACGAGCCGCGCGGCCTTGATGGCTACGATCGAAGTCGATCGATCGCAATCGGCAATATCATCGAGGAGGGCCGCGCAGCCCTCGCGACTGACATTGCGCTTCGCAAAGCGATCGATGACTTCGTGCAGGCGGGCAATGGTTCGGACGTCGCGGTCATCCTCTACACTTCTGGAACGACCGGCGCCTCGAAGGGAGTCACGCTGTCAAGCCGAGGTTGCATTGATGCCGCAACCGATACCACCAGGTTCGACGGACTGACCCACGAGGACGTGGTGCTCGCCTACCTGCCGCTGGCGTGGGTGGGCGATCATTACCTCAACTATGTGCAAGGCCTCGTCGCCGGATTCTGCACGGCGTGTCCGGAGAGCAGTGACACGATCGAGCAGGACAGACGTGAGATTGGACCAACCTTCTACTTCGCTCCGCCGCGCGGCTTCGAAGCCATGCTGACGCGGCTGATGATCCGCATGGAAGACGCTTCGCCCGTCAAGCGGCGGATGTTCAACTACTTTCTGGACGTTGCGCGCTTGCATGGCGAGCAGGTCTTGACCGGAAGACCGGCACCGCTGTCAGGCCGCTTGCTCTATGCGCTCGGGCGGCTGCTGGTCTACGAGCCTCTCAAGAACGTTCTCGGCCTGTCTCGGGTGCGCGTCGCATACACTGCAGGCGAGGCTATCGGTCCGGATCTGTTCGCATTCTTCCGCTCGATCGGGCTAAATCTGAAGCAACTCTATGGCCAGACTGAAGCGTTTCTTTACGTGACGTGCCAGCCTGATGGTGCAATCTACTCCGATACTGTTGGTCCTGCAGCGCCAAACGTCGACGTCCGCGTTGCGGAGACGGGCGAGGTGCAATTTCGTTCGCCCGGCATGTTCGTCGGATATTTTAAGGATCAGGCAAAGACCGCGGAAGCCATGACGCCAGATGGATACGTCAAGACCGGCGATGCGGGCTTTTTCGACGAGAAGACCGGACACTTAAAGATAATCGATCGCGCGAAGGACGTCGGCAGGTTGAACGGCGGTACGATGTTTGCGCCGAAATACCTTGAGAACAAGCTGAAGTTCTTTCCCAACATCAAGGAAGCGATCACTTTCGGTGACTCGAGGGAGTTCGTTTGCGCGATGCTCAACATCGATCCGATTGCCGTCGCGAATTGGGCGGAACGCAACAACGTTGCCTACGGATCCTATCAGGAGCTCGCCGGGCATCCTCTGGTCTACGACACAGTAGCGAAAGACGTGGCCGCGGTGAACCGCTCTCTCGTTGAAGAAAAGGTGCTCGCGGGCGCTCAGATTCGCCGCTTCTTGATCTTGCACAAGGAACTCGATGCGGATGACGGCGAATTGACCCGCACGCAGAAGGTGCGCCGCCGGATCATCGCAGAACGCTACGCGCCGCTGCTCACGGCACTCTACGATGGCTCGTATGAAGCCGACATTTCCACTGAAGTCGCTTTTGAGGATGGCCGCAAGGGCACGATCGCGGCGCGGGTCAAGATTCGCGACATGCAGGCAACTGGCGCGGCGGAGTCCCTGGGGAAGGCTGCATGAGACCGCCGGACACCAACGAAATCCTGCTCCAAGTCGAGGGTGTGGCGCTGTCCTTTGGCGGCGTCCGGGCGTTGAAGGACGTTTCGCTCAACGTGCGAAAAGGCGAAATTCGAGCCATCATCGGCCCGAACGGCGCCGGCAAGACCTCGATGCTGAATGTCGTCAACGGTTTCTATCACCCCGATCGTGGCACCATTACCTTCAAGGGACGCACCCGGGACAGGATGCAGCCCTTCGAGGCGGCGCGCGGCGGTATCGCGCGCACATTTCAGAACGTTGCGCTGTTCAAGGGGATGAGCGCGCTCGACAACATTATGGCCGGCCGCACCTTGAAGGTGCGCCGGGGTCTGTTGTGGCAGGTACTGCGTTGCGGTCCCGCACTGAAAGAGGAGCTCGAGCATCGGCACCGCGTTGAGGAGATCATCGATTTTCTGGAGATCGAGGCAATCCGTAAGGTACCAGTTGGGCGCCTGCCCTACGGCCTGCAAAAGCGCGTCGAGCTTGGTCGCGCTCTCGCGATGGAACCCGACCTTCTTCTCCTCGACGAGCCAATGGCAGGCATGAATCTCGAGGAGAAGGAGGACATGTCACGGTTCATCGTTGACGTGAACAATCAATACGGCACGACAATCGCGCTGATCGAGCACGACATGGCTGTGGTGATGGACCTCTCGGATCGCGTGGCGGTACTCGATCATGGCGTCAAGATCGCCGACGGCACGCCGGACGAGGTGAAGAACAGCCAAGCCGTCATCGAGGCCTATCTTGGCGTTGCACACTGAGGAGCGTTCGTGATCGCATTAGGCCAATTTCTCGAGGTTCTGATCGGCGGATTAATGTCCGGCGTGCTCTATTCGCTGGTCGCACTCGGCTTCGTGTTGATCTTCAAGGCATCCGGCGTTTTCAATTTTGCTCAGGGAGCAATGGTATTGCTCGCAGGCCTGGCGCTGGTTCGCGCTCTCGATCTCCTGGTTGCCAACGGCTTTCCCCTTTGGGTTGCGATCGTACTCGGCATCGCTTTTGCGGCGGCAATCATGGCGACAACGGCATGGCTGATCGAGCGGTTCGTGATCGGACCTCTTGTCAACCAGGACGGTCTCACGCTCTTCATGTCCACCATCGGCGTGACATTCGTCATCGAGGGCGCTGCGGAGATGATTTTCGGATCCGATGTCTACCCGTTGCGGCTGTTTCCGACGGATGCCTGGTTTGTGCTCGAGGATGTCTTCCCGGGTGGAATTCTGGTCAACAAGCTGGACGTCTGGGGCGCGTTGATCGCCGGCATCCTGGTCGCTGGCCTCGCGATCTTCTTTCAACGCACCAAGACCGGTCGCGCACTTAGGGCCGTGGCCGACGACCACTTGGCCGCGCATTCGGTCGGGATTCCCATCGGTTGGATCTGGTTTGTGGTCTGGCTCGCTGCCGGTCTCGTTGCGCTGGTCGCGGCAACCGTGTGGGGTACCAAGCTCGGCGTGCAGTTCTCCATCACCTTTCTCGCGCTGAAGGCCCTGCCCGTCTTGATCATCGGGGGCCTTACCTCAATTCCGGGAGCCATCGCCGGCGGGCTCATTGTGGGGGCGGGCGAGAAGATTGCAGAGGTGTATTTGGGGCCATCCATCGGCGGCGGCATCGAATATTGGTTTGCCTACGTGCTGGCGCTCGCGGTGTTGCTCGTCCGGCCGCAAGGTCTGTTTGGCGAGCGGATCATCGAACGCGTCTGAGAAAGGAGTTCGTTGTGCTTTATCGCGAGGCTGGCCAGTTCAAGACGACCTACGCAGAGGACATGGCGATCTTCCCGATCAGACAGGACCGTATTGCGCTCGCGGTCTTGCTCGGCATCGCTTTCATTGGCGTGCCGCTGTTGGCTACCTTTCATATTTGGCCGTTCGGCAGCGACTATTTGCTGTGGGCCATCTTGTTGCCCTTTCTCATCCTGGCGCTCGCCGCCATCGGTACGAACATTCTCGTGGGCTATTGCGGCCAAATCTCGCTTGGCAGCGGCGCGTTCATGGCCATCGGTGCCTATTCCGCCTATAAGCTGGTAACAGGCGTTCATATCCCGCTCGCCTGGCTTAGCTTCGCGATCTCGATCCCCCCGTTGCCTGTGTTCGCATCCATTCTGCTCGGCGGGCTCATCGCGGCGGGTGTCGGAATCCTGTTCGGCATTCCCAGTTTGCGGATCAAGGGCCTCTACCTAGCGGTAGCGACACTCGCCGCGCAGTTCTTCTTCGACTGGGCGTTCCTGCGGATCCCGTGGTTCACCAATTACGCCCCGTCGGGATCGGTGAATGCGCCAGAACTAAACTTCTTTGGTCTGATCGTGCAATCGCCGATCGAGCGCTACCTGCTATGCCTGCTATTGGTGACCCTGATGGCGCTGCTGGCGAAGAATCTCGTTCGCGGCAATCTCGGCAGACAGTGGATGGCGATCCGCGATATGGATATCGCCGCAGAGCTGATCGGTATCCGGCCGCTTTATGCAAAGCTCACGGCGTTCGCGGTCTCTTCATTCATCATCGGCGTGGCGGGCGCACTCTGGGCATTCGTCTACCTGGGTTCATGGGAGCCGCTTGCGTTCTCGATCGACCGTTCGCTGCAGCTTCTCTTCATGGTCATCATCGGCGGGCTCGGGTCGATCATGGGGTCGTTCGTCGGCGCGGCCTTCATCCTCATCGTCCCGATCATGCTCAATCTAATTCCAGCCGAACTCGGCGTGCCGCTGTCGACGGAAACGATCGCTCATTTTGAATTCATCATCTTCGGATCGTTGATCTGCTATCTTCTCATCAAGGAACCCCATGGCTTCGCTCGGCTGATATCGATCGGCAAGGAGAAGCTGAGACTTTGGCCATTTCCCTATTGAATGGACGATCGCGCCTGCGTCGCACGCGGACGGTCTCTAGTGCAGGAGGAAGGAACACACCCCCGCAAGCAAGAAGAGGGGCTCAAACGAGGAGTATACGCAAATGCCACGTATCGCACGCAATGCACTGATATTGGCGGCGGTGGTGTCTGGCGCGGTGGTTAGCGCACCAGCCGCAGCTCAAAACGAACAGTTCATCCCAATTCTGTCGTACCGGACCGGACCCTACGCTGTGAATGGCGCTCCTTACGCAAACGGCGTTGCGGACTATTACAACCTGGTCAATGAGCGTGACGGCGGCATTAACGGCGTCAAGATTCTGGTCGAAGAATGCGAGACCGGTTACGCCACCGACAAGGGCGTCGAGTGCTACGAGCGCCTCAAGAGCAAGGGGCCAACCGGGGCAGCTTTCATCAATCCTCTGTCGACCGGCATCACGTTCGCCCTCACCGAAAAGACCGCGACTGACAAGATCCCGATCATCACGATGGGCTACGGCCGTGCCGATTCCAAGAACGGCGCGGTGTTCCCGTACAATTTTCCACTGCTCGGCACCTATTGGTCCGCGGCCGATATCGCAATTCAGCACGTCGCCAAGGAACTCGGCGGTTTCGACAAGCTCAAAGGCAAGAAGATTTCGCTGCTCTATCACGACAGCCCCTACGGCAAAGAGCCGATCCCGATGCTGCAAGTGCTGGCGCAGAAGTACGGGTTCGAGTTCACACCGACCCCGGTCACGCACCCCGGCGTCGAGCAGAAGTCGCAATGGCTGGCGATCCGCCAGAACCGGCCAGACTATGTCCTGGTCTGGGGCTGGGGCGTCATGAACAGTACGGCCGTCAAGGAAGCGGCGGCCGTTGCGTATCCGCGCGAGAAGATGATCGGCGTTTGGTGGTCAGGCGCAGAGCCGGACGTGACGCCCGCGGGCGACCAGGCCATAGGCTATAAGTCGCTGATGCTCCAGCATGGCGCAGGCAAGTTTCCTGTCCACGCCGATATAGAGAAGTACGTCTACGCGAAAGGCAAAGGTTCAACAGACTCTGGCAAGGTCGGCGAAGTTCTCTACAATCGTGGCGTGGTGAATGCCATGCTCGGCGTGGAGGCGATCCGCAAGGCGCAGGAGAAATTCGGCCAGAAACCGCTAACAGGCGAGCAGGTCCGCTGGGGGCTTGAGAACCTCAACCTCTCCGAAGCGCGGATAAAGGAACTCGGCTTCGATGGGATGCTGAAGCCGATCAAGATCTCCTGCTCCGACCACGAGGGCACACGCGACGGGCGCGTCCAGCAGTGGGACGGCAAGAGTTGGAAGATCATCTCGGACTGGTACACGGCTGACGAACCACTCATCGATCCGCTCGTCAGGGACGTTTCCGGGAAGTACGCCGCGGACAAGAAGATCCAGCCACGCGAGTGCTCGAAGGAAAGCTGAGCTTTGTGAGCGATCCGGGAGCGGATGTGGCGGCTCCCGGATTCCCAGTGTTTGGAAAGGTCTGCGCGTGTCAACTCACAACGTTGTCGGTGTGGCGACTGAAGCGGCAGTTCCGGTTCTGTCGGTTAACAATATCGAGGTTGTGTATGATCACGTCATCCTCGTGTTGAAAGGAGTATCGCTGGAGGTCCCGCGGGGCGGCATCGTCGCGCTTCTCGGCGCCAATGGTGCCGGCAAGACGACGACATTGAAGGCGATCTCCAATCTGCTGCATGCAGAGCGCGGCGAGGTCACCAAGGGCTCAATTCTGTTCGACGGCGTGGAAGTGCAGTCGCAGTCGCCAAACGATCTGGTACGCCGCGGCTGCATTCAGGTCATGGAGGGCCGGCGTGCCTTTCCTCATCTTACGGTGGAGGATAATCTCCTGACCGGCGCCTTCACGCGTAGGGACGGCAAGTTGGCGATTGCGCAAGATCTTGAACGGGTCTACGGTTACTTCCCCCGTCTCAGAGAGCGGCGCAGCTCCACGGCCGGCTATACATCGGGCGGCGAACAGCAGATGTGCGTGATCGGCCGAGCGCTGATGTCGCGCCCGAAAATGATCCTGCTCGACGAACCGTCAATGGGTCTCGCGCCGCAGATCGTCGAGGAGATCTTCGAGATCGTGAAGGATCTCAACGCCAAGGAGGGTGTATCCTTTCTTCTGGCCGAACAGAACACCAACATGGCGCTCAAATATGCGAGCCACGGGTACATCCTCGAAAACGGCCGCGTTGTTATGGACGGCGAAGCGCGCGCACTCGCCGCAAACGAGGACGTCAAGGAGTTCTATCTTGGGGTCACCGGCGCCAAGCGAAAATCATTTCGCGATATCAAACACTACAAGCGGCGCAAACGCTGGCTCGCCTAGCCGATGCCAGCATTTGCCTGAAGCAGGCAGGACCGGTGACCGGCTGCTTGGTCGTAGGCTTCTTGGCCCTTCTCAGACGAGGCCGAATGGCCGCTTTGCGTCGAGAACCGCTTTGCGTCGAGAAGCTGCCGATCCACTGGATTCTCCCTCGACAATGCGTTTAGTCCGCCCAAGGCGCTTGAGCAAACGCGCAAGCTCGTCGAGTCCGAGGACGTCTTCGCCATCGCCGGATCGCTCGGGACCCCCACCAATGTTGCAATTCAAAAGTATCTGAATTCCAAGGGCGTACCTAACCTCTTCCTGACTTCGGGCGCCGAACGGTTCAACGATCCCAAGAATTTTCCTCGGATCGTTCCATTCTACCCAATCTATGCTGCCCAGGGAGCGTTGTTCGCGAAGCACATCTTACAAGAGCGCCCTCAGGCGAAAATTGCCATGCAATATGAAAATGACGACCTCGGCCGTGACATGTGAAGGGTTTAAAGCAGGGTCTCGGCGACAAGGCGTCCAGCATGATAGTCCAAGAGTTGAGCCACGAACTCTCCGATCCAACTATCGACGCGCAGATTATCGATTTCAAAGCTTCCGGAGCTGATGTGCTGATCCAGTTCACACGGTCCAAGTTCGCCGCGCAAGGCATTCGCGCTGCTGCTGGTCTGGATTGGCACCCGATGCACGTTGTCGCCTGCCAACATGTCTTTGACGGCCATCAAGCCTTGCTTTGCGGGTACCCCCGCGGAAATCATCGAACGTTATCGTCGCACCCTTCAGAAACTCGCGAAGGCCCTCTTTGGGTCGGAAGTTCCTATCATAGCGGCCGTGAACGGGCCTGCGATGGGCGCCGGATTGGACCTCGCCTGCATGTGCGACATGCGCATCGCGTCCGACAAAGCCCGCTTTTCGGAGACGTTCGTAAAACTCGGATTGATCTCTGGCATCGGCGGCGCTTGGTTCTTGCCGCGTGTCATGGGTCACTCGCGCGCGACCGAAATGGCATTCTCCGGTCGCGTCATCGACGCCCAGGCCGCACTTCGCTATGGACTGGTATCCGAGGTCGTCGCGGATGATGAGCTGCTCGACCGGACACATGCTCTCGCTGCCGAAATCGCCGCAAATTCCGGTCTCGCTCTCAGATATACGAAGCGCCTCCTCCGGCTCTCAGAACGCAGCGAGCTGTCCAGCTCACTGGAGGCAACCGCGGCCCTCCAGACGCTGGCGCACCTGAGCGAGGAGCACCAGGACTCGGTGGAGCGCTATCTCGAGGCCGCGAGAAAAGATAAAGGGCTGCCCCAAACTGGAGAGACGCGCGGTAGGAATCTGGTGCGTCCGAAGGCAAGTGCTTGAGCGTTTGGTATGCTGATCTCTTCGACATCCCGGCGCGACGTCGCCGATTCCAACACCGGAAGAGCCGACCAGGCGCTGATAACCAGTGTCGGACAATTCGTAACCGCTCATTTCGCGGCCGGCTAACGGACGCGGAGCGTTGCCCGTCAGCGCTAGAGGGCGCTACCAACCGTCGTTTGAAATCGCGCAAAATCGTAGTTTATCGTACACAATCGTGGCCCTTGGTAGCGGGGGTCCGCTACATTGCCAGACCCACTATCGCAGAAGCCCTGTTTTCTTATCGGCGAGCAGCGTGACTCGCAAGGCCGCGCCTGGATAGGCCGTCAAAAGCCGCACTTCGCCCGCCATCAAACGCTGCTCCAAATAGGGTGCAAATTGGTTCAGGTGCCGGGGGGCAATACCGTAAGTCCGCCCACGAAATCGGACGCGTCAGCTCGCTCCAAACACGCCCAGGATTCTCACTCTAGCGGAGCCTTGTATGCAACGGACTCAGCGCTTTAAGTCCTGTTTAGCCGTTTTGCCAGGGTGAGCGGAAAGACGTCGGGCGGTCTCGAATGCCGATCGACCGCACCCGGCGGACAAAAATCTCGCCATAAGCTCG
>NZ_LGHM01000134.1 GCF_001908185.1 Bradyrhizobium sp. AS23.2 | reverse complement strand
CAACCGACTGGTGTCAGTTGTTGCGTTCACTCAACAAGGTGAGGAGCATCAGCGGCGCGTTCGCTCGCCCTGGTCAATGACCCGGCGGCGCCGCGCTCAGTGGTTGGAGGGATAGACGCTCGCTCGTGTGACTGCAAGCGAAAAATGAAAAGTTTTCCACACCGCCCATTTTCTCGTGTCCGCGTGGCAGAACAGCAAGCCTGCTCGTCCTAATTAGACCGCACGAGCGTAGACCAGCCGGACCGGCTCCCGGCTGCACGAAATGTGGCGCACCGAAAACTCGCACGCGCCATCTGCGACGGCCGGAGGTTCCGCTAATTCGCTTCGCGCCTATGAACCAGAAGCGGCATGACGATCCTTTGAGGACTCGTTCAGGAGGCCGGCAAGTCTGAGACCTTCCAGGATGCCTTCGAGCCGCTGCTCCCGGATCGTCGAGGCAAGCATTGAAGCGGCGTCTCTTTGATCGACAGTGAAGTCGACGTCAGGCGATCGCTGAGTCAGGAGACCCACGAACCTCGGCACATCAGTCTCATGATGGCGCAAAACCGAAACTGCCTCCGCCGCAAGATAGTCAGCCAAGTCTCCATTCGGTGGCGGCTCAAACTCGAACTCGGCCCCGGCGCGTTCATCGATCGATCGTCGAATCTGATTGCTTTGTTGCTTTGCTGCCATCGAAAGCAGGAACACCGCATCCGCGAGCTTTTCCCGCGGCACGCTTCTCAACTCAGCGATAGAAGCCTGGATGCCCCCGCCGGAGCTCTTGTTGCGCTCGCGCCGTTGCTCTGCAAGCTGCGCATCAGGTGCGCGAGATTTGCTCTTCCGTCCTCGAAACATCGCCGTGCTCTCCGGCGGGCGATATATCGCGATGAACTGGTCGAATGAAGTACAAAAGTTGAGAGTGGCTCAACCATGAGCCACGCCACATTCTCGTGTCAGCGGCTCACTCCTGCGATGCTTCAAAGCACGATGGGAACGATCGCAACGCCGGTACCTCGCGAAGTCGTTTTGCGCCCGAGTACGGCCAACACCATCCGGACTATCAGGCCGAAGCGATCGAGAACATCACAGCGATGGCGAAGAAGCGCGCTGCTGCCTGATTTTGGGGGGCAGCTATTCTTCGGGAGATTATTCGGGGGGGTTGGAAAAGAGAGAATGTCTAAGTATTTGAAGTTCTTGGTCGGAGTGGCAGGATTCGAACCTGCGACCCCTGCGTCCCGAACGCAGTGCTCTACCGGGCTGAGCCACACTCCGACAAGAAGGCGGCTTATAGCGTCGGGTTTGGCGCACCGCAAGCGGCCGATACGAGGAATTTTGTCCCTGTGAAAACGGGTCTTCAAACGTTGATTTTGCTGGCCGGCGCGGCCGGCGCGGAAGCCGCCGCCCGTACATTGGCCGCCGGCGGGCTGGTCGCGTTCCCCACCGAGACGGTCTACGGGCTCGGAGCGGATGCCGCCAATGCCACCGCGATCGCCCATCTCTACGCCGCCAAGGGCCGGCCGGCCTTCAATCCGCTGATCGCACATGTCCCGGATATTGCCGCCGCGCGGCGGATAGGCCGGTTCGACGCGCGCGCCCTTCGCCTTGCGGAGGCGTTCTGGCCGGGGCCGCTGACGCTGGTTGTGCCGAAGGCGGACGGCTGTGCGGTGGCGGAGCTTGCCACCGCGGGCCTCGACACGGTCGCGATCCGCATCCCCGCCCATCCGGTGGCGGAAGCGATCCTGCGCGCCTTTGGCGGGGCGGTGGTGGCGCCGTCTGCAAATATCTCCGGGCACGTCTCGCCGACGCTCGCCGCCCATGTCGAAAGCGACCTATCGGGGCGGATCGACCTCATCGTCGACGGCGGGCCGGTCGCGGTCGGCGTCGAATCGACCATCGTGGGCTGCTTCGAGGCGCCGATGCTGCTCCGCCCCGGCGGACTATCACGCGAACGAATCGAGGCCGTGCTGGGCACGTCTCTGGCGCGGCCGCCTGTGGAGGCCGGGAGCGACGACAACCAACCGCTGGCGCCGGGCATGCTGGCCTCGCACTACGCGCCGCGCGCCAATGTGCGGCTCAATGCGCGCGACGTGGCGCCGGGCGAAGCGCTGCTGGCGTTCGGCCGTGCGCGCCTGCCCGGCCTGGAGGCCGCGGCGGCTGTCATGAATTTGTCGCCTGCGGCTGATCTCGATGAAGCCGCCGCCAATCTGTTCGGTTATCTACGGGCGCTCGATGCGCAGAGCCCGCGGGCGATCGCCGTGATGGCGATCCCGGAAGACGGTTTGGGCGAAGCGATCAACGACCGGCTGCGCCGGGCGGCGGTTGCGCGATAAGAGTGGAAGAAGAGACGAAGCGATGAACATCAACAAATCTGCCACCCCACCGCTTGCGCCCGAGCTGATCGAACAACTCCGCAAAATCGTCGGCGACCGCCATGCGATCACCGATGCGGCCGATATCGAGGCCTATGTCACCGAGGAGCGTAACCTGTTTCACGGCCGCTCGCCGCTGGTGCTGCGGCCGGGCTCGACGGCGGAAGTCTCCGCGATCTGCAAGCTCGCGTCCGAGCACAGGATCGCGCTGGTGCCGCAGGGCGGCAACACGGGGCTCGTCGGCGGACAGACGCCGCACAATGGCGAGGTCGTGGTGTCGCTGCGCCGGCTCGACCAGATCCGCGAGGTCGACACTGCCTCCAACACCATGACCTGCGAGGCCGGCGTCGTGTTGCAGATCGCGCAGCAGAAGGCAGCCGAAATGGATCGGCTGTTTCCGCTCTCGCTCGGCGCGGAGGGAAGCTGCACCATCGGCGGCAATCTCTCGACCAATGCCGGCGGCACGGCCGCGCTCGCCTATGGCGTCGCGCGCGAGATGGCGCTGGGGCTCGAGGTGGTGCTGGCCGACGGTCGCGTGCTCAACGTGCTGTCGAAGCTGAAGAAGGACAATACCGGCTATAATCTGCATAACCTCTTCATCGGCGCGGAAGGCACGCTCGGCATCATCACGGCCGCGACCCTCAAGCTGTTTCCGAAGCCGCGGGCGGTCGAGACCGCCTTCGTCGGCCTGAAGTCGCCGGCGGCGGCGCTGAAGCTGCTGACGATCGCGCTAAGCGAGGCCGCGAACGCGCTGACGAGCTTCGAGCTGCTGTCGGAGATGGCGGTCGACTTCTCGATCCGGCACGGCATCGACGTGCGCGATCCCCTGGAGCAGAAGCACCCCTGGTACGTGCTGATGGAATTGTCCGCAGCCAGCGACGACGCCCGCACGCCGCTGGAAACGATCCTCGGCCGTGCCATGGAAGAGGAGATCGTCGACGACGCCGTGATCGCGGCCAACCTCACCCAGCGCGCCGGCTTCTGGAAGCTGCGCGACGAAATGTCGGCGGCGCAGAAGCCGGAGGGCGGCTCGATCAAGCACGACATCTCCGTGCCTGTCGCCGCCGTGCCTGCCTTCATCGCGGAAGCCGACGCCGCCGTGGTGAAGCTGATCCCCGGCGCACGGCCGGTGCCGTTCGGCCATCTCGGCGACGGCAATCTGCATTACAACGTGAGCCAGCCGGTCGGCGCCAACACCGCGGATTATCTGGCGCGCTGGCACGAGGTGAACGCGGTGGTGTTCGAGATCGTGCTGCGCATGGGCGGCTCGATCTCGGCCGAGCACGGCATCGGCGTGCTCAAGCGCGATGAATTGCCTGATGTGAAGGACAAGACCGCGATCGAACTGATGCGCTCGATCAAGGCGATGCTCGATCCGCTGGGGATCATGAATCCGGGGAAGGTGCTGTGAGCGTGTCTGTCGCCCCTGCCCCGCTCGCGATCACTGCGATCGCGGATGCCGATATCGAAGCCGTCGTGGCGCTGTGGCAGCGCTGCGGCCTGACGCGGCCCTGGAACGATCCGCATGCCGACATCGCGCTGGCGCGGCGGCGCGAGAACTCGACCGTGCTGATCGGCCGCGATGGCGGCTCGATCGCGGCAACCGTCATGGTCGGCCATGACGGCCATCGCGGCTGGGTCTATTACGTCGCGGTCGATCCTGACAGCCGCAAGCGCGGCCATGGCCGGGTGATCATGGCGGCAGCCGAGGACTGGCTGCGCCAGGCCGGCATTGCAAAACTCCAGCTCCTCGTCCGGCGCGAGAACACGCAGGCCAGCGCGTTCTACCAGTCGCTGGGCTTCGAGGAATCCACCTCGGTGATGTTCCAGAAGTGGCTCGATGGCCGCGAGGCTGCTCCGTGAGACTGAACTGAGATGGCGACCGCGAACGCGGTGTGCTCCCTCGCCCCGCTTGCGGGGAGAGGGTTGGGGTGAGGGGGAGTCTCCCCGGGGACGGAAGCAGTTGAACTCGTGGAGAGTCCCCCTCACCCGCATCCCATCTCCGATGGGATGCGACCTCTCCCCGCAAGCGGGGCGAGGTGAGCAAGCTTCACCGTCCACACAAGACCCGAGCGAGGCCTCATGACCATTTCCGACCGCGTCCGCATCAAGGACGTTCGCGTGCTCTCGGACAACTGGACCGTCCTGAAGAACACGACGCTCGAGTACCGGCGCGCCAATGGCGAGTGGCAGACGCAGCATCGGGAAACCTATGAGCGCGACAACGCCGCAGCCGTGCTGCCCTACAATCGCGCACGGCGTACGGTGATCCTGGTGCGCCAGTTCCGTCTGCCGGCCTATATCCGCGGCTACGACGATCTGTTGATCGAAGCGGCCGCCGGCGTGCTGGACGATGCCTCCCCCGAGGTGCGTATCCGCGCCGAGGCCGAGGAGGAAACCGGCTATCGCCTGCACCACGTCCAAAAGGTGTTCGAGGCGTTCATGAGCCCCGGCGCCGTGACCGAGAAGCTGCATTTCTTCGTCGCCGAGTACGAGCCGGAGATGCGCATCAGCGACGGCGGCGGTCTTGCGCACGAAGGCGAGGACATCGAGGTGCTGGAGCTCGGAATCGACGAGGCGCTGGCAATGATCGCGGACGGACGGATCGTCGACGCCAAGGCGATCATGCTGCTGCAATATGCGGCGCTGCATGTGTTTCGGTAGTGCCCGCTGGCTTCGTTCACCTCGCCCCGCTTGCGGAGAGAGGTCGGAATTCGCACTTAGCGCGGATTCTGGGTGAGGGGGAGCCTCCACGAATCCAACTCTCACTGCCCCCCCGTGGAGACTCCCCCTCACCCCAACCCTCTCCCCGCAAGCGGGGCGAGGGAGCGCACCTGCTGCGCGGCGAGCCATTGCGCAATGCAATTCAGACCTGCACACCCCTGCCCCCCGTTGAGCTGATCGCCGACTATCTCTAGTCTGGCCCCAACCAAGAACCAGGAGACGCGCCCCATGTCCGCTCCGCGCGACGACGAATTCGGCTTTGCGCCCGACTACGATTCACCCGTCCCCTATATGCAGCGCACGCGCGACTATTACACCGCGATCGGCTACACCACGCCCTATCGCTGGGCGCACTACACCGAGGCGCCGTTCCAGCCGCTGAAGAAGCCTCTCGCCCAATCGCGCGTCACGATCGTCACCACCGCGGCGCCTTTCGATCCGACCAAGGGCGACCAGGGGCCGGGCGCGGCGTATAATGGCAGCGCGAAGTTCTACCAGGTCTATGACGGCGACACGTCGAAGCAGCACGATCTTCGCATCTCGCACATCGGCTATGACCGCAAGCACACCTCGGCTACCGACAATGGCACATGGTTTCCGCTGCCGCAGCTCCTGAAGGCGAGCGCTGCGGGCCGGATCGGCGAAGTTGCCCCGCGCTTCTTCGGTGCGCCGACCAACCGCAGCCATCGCGTCACCCTCGACACCGACGCGCCGGAAATTCTGGCGCGTTGCCTCGCCGACAAGGTCGATGTCGCGGTGCTGGTGCCGAATTGCCCGGTGTGCCACCAGACCACGGCGCTGGTGGCGCGGCACCTGGAGCGGAACGGTATCCCGACCGTGGTGATGGGCTGTGCCAAGGACATCCTCGAGCACGCCGCCGTGCCGCGCTTCCTGTTCAGTGATTTCCCGCTCGGCAATTCCGCCGGCAAGCCGCACGACGTCGCCTCGCAGGCGCAGACGCTCGAGCTCGCGCTAAAACTGCTGGAGAGCGCGAGCGGCCCGCAGACGACGTTGCAGTCGCCGCTGCGCTGGAGCGAGGACGCTTCCTGGAAGCTCGACTACAACAACGTCGCGCAACTCTCGCCCGAAGAGCTCGCGCGCCGCCGCGCCGAATTCGACAAGCAGAAGGAGATCGCGCGCGGCAACCGCGCCGCCTGACGTCCTCCGATAACGCAATCAAAGGGGAGAGCGACGTGACGCGACCGTTCGAGGGCGTGAAGATCCTGGATTTCACGCAAGTGCTGGCCGGCCCCTATGCGAGCTACCAGCTCGCGCTGCTGGGGGCCGACGTCATCAAGGTCGAGCGGCGCGAGGGCGAGGACATGCGCCGCACGCCGCTCTCGCGCGAATGGGCCGAGCGCGGCCTCGCGCCAGCGTTCCAGGCCATCAACGGCAACAAGCGCAGCCTCACGCTCGACCTGCAGAAGCCTGACGCGATCGCCATCGTGAAGAAGCTCGCCGCAACGGTTGACGTGGTCATGGAGAATTTTCGGCCCGGCGTGATGGACAAGCTCGGCATCGGCTACGAGGCGCTCTCCGCGATCAACCCGAAACTGATTTATTGCGCCGTGTCCGGCTTCGGCCAGACCGGCCCCGATCGCCTGCGGCCCGGCTATGACGGCAAGATGCAGGCCCTGTCGGGCATCATGGCGATATCAGGCCATCCCGAAACCGGGCCGACGCGCGCGGGCTTTGCGGTGTGCGACGTTCTGTCGGGCGCGACCGCCGCGTTCGGCGTGTCGAGCGCGCTCTACCAGCGCGACCACACCGGCAAGGGCCAGTTCGTCGACGTCTCCATGCTGGAAGCGACAATGGCGTTTCTCTCGGGGCAGATCGCGGACTGGTCGGTCGCCGGCCATCGCCAGCAGCTCTCGGGCAACCAGGCGGTGAGCCGCAGGACCACTGCGAATTTGTTCAAATGCGGCGACGGCCACATCCTGCTCGCCGTCAACAACGAGAAGCAGTACCGCGCGCTGATGTCTGCGCTCGGCCGCGAGGATACACTCAGCGATCCGCGCTTCGCCGACTGGTTCGCGCGCAACGAGAACGAGCCCGCACTGCGCGCCATCATCGAAGAGGCGCTCGCTGCGAAGCCGGCACGCGAATGGGAGAAGATTCTGGAAGACGCCGGCGCGCCCTGCGCCAGCATCTGGAAAATCGAGGAGATCATCGACCACCCGCAAATCAAGGCGCGTGGTGCGATCCAGGAACTGGATACGCAATACGGCCGCCTGCGCTTTGCCGGCAGCGGATTCAAGCTCGCCCATGGTGGCGGCAGGCTGGACCGGATGGCGCCGGAGCTCGGCGCGGATACGGACGCGGTTCTGGGCGAGCTGGGTTTTGATGCGGCGGAGATCGCGGCGTTGAGGGCGCGGGAGATTGTGTGAAGGCGCGGCCGCATACTCCGCAGCAGCCGTAGGGTGGGCAAAGGCGCAACGCGCCGTGCCCACCACCTATCCGCTTGCCCGGCACGCAATTGGTGGGCACGCTTCGCTTTGCCCACCCTACGGCGTCGGTGATCAGAACAACGACCCCTGCCCGTCATCCGCGGAGCCAACCGCCGCCTTTCGCGCGACCTTCTTCGGCTTCGGCACCTCGGCCTCCATCTCCTCCGCGCTGATCGGCAACAGCAACTGCTCGTCGTCATTGGCGACGCGATTGACGCGGGTGGAGACCGGGTGCCAGGCGAATTCGCCGATGCGCGGGGCGGTCATCAGCGGCAGGATCGCATCGACCTCGTCGCCGCGATTGTCGAGCCAGCGCTCGAAATCGCGCGGGCTGATGGTCACGGGCACGCGGTCATGCAGTGTGGCCAAATCTTCGCTGGCCGCCGCAGTGACGATTGCGACGGTGTCGAGCTCCTCGCCGTTCGGCCCGACCCAGGTCTCGAACACCGAGGCAAAGCCGAGCGGCTCGCCGTCGGCGCGATGGATGAAGAACGGCTGTTTGCGCCCGTCGACCGCCTTCCATTCGTAGTAGCCGTCGGCTGGAATCAAGCCGCGCCGCCGGCGAATCGCTTTCTTGAAGGCGGGCTTCTCCAGCACCGTCTCCGAGCGGGCGTTGATCAGCAACGTAAACCCTTTGGGATCCTTGACCCAGCTCGGCAACAGGCCCCAGCGCATCAGGCGGAAATGGCGCGCGCCGTTCTCGAGCAGCACGACCGGAATCGGTTGTGTCGGAGCGACATTGTACCGAGGCGGGAAATTCGGCTGCTCCAGATAGCCGAACAGTTGCCGCAAAGCCGCGGGGGCTGAAGTTATGACGAAGCGTCCACACATGCTTGGGAGCCTATATAGGCTACGTTCAGGTCCTTTTAACTCCGAACCCTAACACTGCGGCAGATGAGCTCAACGGCCTCCCAACCCGCGCGGACGCATGTACAGACGGGCCCCGAGGCGGAAGCCTGGGCCGAGCGGCTGCGCGTGGCCAACATCAACCCGCGGACCGGGCTTGCCACCGACTATCTCAACCATTTCAATGAAGCCGTGATGCTGCTTGAAATGGTGCCGGACATGCCGGAATGCGCGGAAGACTTTTTGACCTGGACGCCGCTCTCCTATGCAGAGCATTTCACCGCCTCGAATTTCAAGGCACGGGATCTGGCAATCGAGGCCTATGAGAAGGCCGCTCCATCCGTGCGCGCCCAGTTCGACCACATCACCGACACCATGACCTCGATCCTGACCGCGGTCGGCTCGGCCATGCGCGAGGTCGAGAGGGACACGACCCGCGTCCGCCTCGCCGAGCAGGCCACGCTCTGGGTCAAGCCGCTGATCGCGGCCTGCGGCGGCATCATCAATGGCGGCGCGGAAGCCGACGTCGACACCATCATGGCGAACTGAGCCCGGTTAGGTGAAGAGATATGGCCTCGGTCGTCCAGCCCACCCATCCCCAGATCGCGGTCAGCGCCGCGATTTTCCGCGACGGCAAGGTGCTTCTGACCCGCCGCGCGCGCTCGCCCGCAAAAGGGTTCTATTCGCTGCCGGGCGGCCGGGTCGAGTTCGGCGAATCGCTGCACCAGGCGCTGGCGCGCGAGGTTGACGAGGAGACCGGGCTCGCCATCGAGATCATCGGCCTTGCCGGCTGGCGCGAGGTGCTGCCCGCGACGGCCGGCGCCGGCCATTACCTGATCATGTCCTTTGCCGCCCGCTGGGTGGCCAGGGAGGCGGCTCTCAACGACGAGCTCGACGATTACCGCTGGATCGCCCCGGATGCCTTGGCCAGCCTCGGCGACCTCAAGCTGACCGGGGGGCTGGAAGAGGTCATCCAGTCCGCCCAGCGGCTGATCGGACCCTGACGGCCCGCCTTGCGTCCACCGCCCCAAGGGGGCATACAGCCGCCGATGTCCACGCGATTTCTGGCCATTTTTGCCCTGATTCTCGCCTGCGCCGCGGTGCCTTCCCGGGCCGAGGACGTAGCGGCCCCGTTTGACGCCGATTTGCAGCGGCTGGCGGAGATCCTTGGCGGCCTGCACTATTTGCGCGGCATCTGCGGTTCCAACGAGGGCAACAAATGGCGCAGCGAGATGCAGGCGCTGATCGATGCCGAAACCCCCTCGGGCGAGCGCCGCACCCGCATGATCGCCGGCTTCAACCGCGGCTATAACGGCTTTCAGCAGACCTATCGGAGCTGCACGCCGGCGGCGACGGTGGCGATCCGCCGCTACATCGAGGAAGGCTCGAAAATCTCGCGCGATCTGACGGCGCGGTACGCGAACTGAGCTCTCTCCGTCATTCCGGGGCGCGCGAAGCGCGAGCTACGATGCGCAATTGCGCATCTGAGAATCCATTGGGCAACAGGGACTGCCGCACGATGGATTCCGGGCCCGCGCTTCGCGCGTCCCGGAATGACGAGAGAGTGGAACAACGACATCGTCTTTGTTCACACCCGTTAACCGTTCTTAAAGATGTGGCCTAGCGGGCGTTAATACGCGTGCTACACCTCTCGTGCAGCGCATCGCCGTGGATCGCGCCCCAGCCCTGATCGAGTTTCATGAGCCAGCCGATTTCCTACGCCCCCGACCGCGCGCCGCTGCCCGATCACGAGCAGAAACAGGCAGCACTGAGCTATCTGAACGAGGCCTGGGCCGAAGCGCGCCATGACGGCGTCGACGGCGACTGCCTGGCGCAGGCGAGCCTGTTTGCGGCCTTTGCCGAGCTCGTCGGCACCTATGGCGAGGACGCGGTCGCGAAATTCGTCGAGGGCTTCCCTGGCCGCATCCGCAACGGCGAATTCTCGGTCAGCCTCGCAAGACAGTAAGCCATTCCCGAAAATGACCCCGCCACATGGGCGGGGCCAGTCTACGGATGAATGACTTTGCGAACGGGATTTGGCGAACAGGATCTGGCGAACAGGTTCGCGAAGTCTGCCGCCTTTATCGCACGGAAGCCGCTCCGCGCGGACAAGCATTAGTCTCGTGATGACCGGGAAACGTTCCCGATGTTATCGGGAATACGCTCCCTCTTCCCTCACGGCTCGACCTTGAGAGACGCTTTCATGTTGGGATGATAGCGGCAGTAATAATCGACCATTCCCGGCTTCTTCAGAACAAATGTTGCGGACTTCTTCGGCGGCAGGTTTACGTCGAAGTCTCCATTCTTCGCGGTGGCGGTGTGCGCGAAGACGTCCTTGTTGATCCACTCGATGGTGTCCCCGACTTTCGCCGACATTTCTGCCGGCGAAATCACGAGATTCTCCATCGTGATCTCAATGGTCGCGGCACGTGCCGGGACGACCACCGACAGGAGAACGACCGCAAGCGCGATCGAAGGGAGGCGTCCCGGATTCATCCCGCGCTCCCTATTTCAGCTCCGCCGCGACATGCTCGGCATGCTGCTCATGCCCCTGGAAAATCTTCAGGCCCGTCTGCAGCAAGCTCTTCAGCTCGGCATTGCTGGCGGACGGAATGAGCTGAGTTTCCAGCGCGCCGTTGACCGCCTTGTGGTAGGCGACCTCGTTCGCGACATAGGCCTTGTCGAAGGCCGCGCCGCTCAGCTTTTCGAGCTCGGCCAGCTTGTCGCTCGCCTGCTTCGACAGCGCGCGGCTGGTGTCGTTATCCTCGGGCGTGATGTTCAGCTTCTTGACCAGCGCGAGCGCCTGCTGGTTGACCGCCTCGTGGTCGCGCACCATGTCCTCGGCGAACGCCTTGACGTCCTTGCTCTTGGCCTTCTTCAACGCCTGCTTGGCCGCGTTGATATCGATCACGCCCGCGGTGTAGGCGATATGGGCGATCTGCGGGTCGGTGGGCTTGTCGGCCGCGCTGGCGCCTTGCAGCAGCGCGGGACTCGACAACAGAACGGCTGCGGCGATCGCCGCGCTCCATCGGATGAACATGGCTTGAGACTCCTGTGGTGCCGGACGTTTGCCGGCGCGTTGCTTCACAGGAGTTGGATGGAAAATCGCCGCAGAGGTTCCCGAAAATCTAGCCGCCGACGCCGAGACGTTTCAGCACCGACACGGTCAGGCGCTCGCAGCGCCAGCCGGCAAACGGGAACGCGTCCATCATCACCGGACCGATCTCCTTCTCGACATTCTCGCGCAGCATGGAGCGCGCGCGGTGCAGTCGCGTCTTCACGGTTTCGGGCTTCACCCCGAGCAGATCGGCGGTCTCCTCGATGTTCATGCCCTCCATGACGCGCGCGACGAACACCATGCGGAAGATATCCGGCAATTCATCGATCGCGCGTTCGACGACGCGCTGGATTTCACGTTGGGCCATGGTCCTTTCCGGATCGCCTGCGGGAGAAACGGGAAACTGGATGATCTGCGCCTCGAGCGCGGCCTCTGGTATCGCGCCCAACTCGACATCGGGTTTTCGGCTTCGCGCCCGGCCAAGCGCTTCGTTGATGGCAATGCGGGACAGCCAGGTCGACAAGCCAGATTCGCCGCGGAAGCCGTCGAGATGGGTGAAGGCCCGGACGTAGGTTTCCTGCACCACATCCTCGGCTTCGCTGTCGCTGCGCAGGATTCCGCGCGCGAGGCGATAGAGCCTGCGGTTGTTGGCCTGCATGATCTCGCGCAACGCGGCCTCGTCACGGCCCCGCGCACGGTCGACCAGTTCGGCTTCCGATGTCCTGGCGCCGGCGGACAGGCCGGCTGCGGTCGGTTGCATGGCGGTCACCTGCTCGTTTCGCTTCATTCCGGACATTGGATGCAGCTCGGCAGAAAAGGTTCCCGACTTTCTTACCCTGCTCCTCCAGGGCCCTCCAGGGGAGGGTAAGAAATGCCCTAATCCGTCTCGATCGGCAGGGTCGGATCCCTCGCCCATTCGCCCATCGAGGCGTCGTAGAGCGTCAGCTTGTCGTAGCCGAGCTGCGTCAGCATGAGCAGGTCGATCGTCGCCGAGATGCCGCCGCCACAATAGCAGATCACGGTCTTGTCGCGCGTGACGCCTGCCGCAGCGAATTTCGCTTTGGCATCGGCAAGCGTCGTCAGCGTCTTGTCGGCATTGGTGAGCGTTGCGGCCGGCACGTTGACGCTGCCGGGAACGCGACCGGGCCGGCCGTAGCGGCTCGGCTCGAGGCCACGATGAAACTGCGGCCCGAGCGCGTTGACGATGACTGTCGAGGGATCGCCGATCCGCGCCTTCACTGTATTCCTGTCGACGAAGAAGCCCGCGCGCGGCGCGGCCTTGAAGGTCGTGGCCGGGTAGCCCTTCGGTGCGCCGGTTACGACCGGCCGCCCCTCGGCCTTCCATTTGTCGAGGCCGCCGTCGAGCACACGCGCATCGACGCCGAGCGAGCGCAGCATCCACCAGAACCGCGTCGACCACATCATCGTGCCGATGCTGTAGAGCACGATGGTCCTGGACGCATCGAGGCCGTGGCGACCGAAGGCGGCTTCTAACTGGGCCACGTCGGGCATCATGAAGAACTGTTGCGCCGAAATGTCGGAGAACTCGCCCTGCAGGTCGAGGAAATCGGCGCCGGGGATATGGCCGGCCTCGAACGTCTTGTCGCCGGGCACCGCGCGATAAGGCACGTCGCTCCCTGGCGGCACCGGCTCGTTGTAGGTCGTGCAATCGTAGAGGCGCAGATTGGAATCGCCGAGGTGGGCTGCGAGTTGCTCGGTGGTGATGAGGGGTGCGGCTTGGGTCATTATCGCCTCGCGTTGCAAAGCCATAGCCCGGGTGAGCGTAGCGAAACCCGGGAACGACTCAAAGCGAAATCCCGCATATCGCTGCGCTCATGCGGGCTACGACCTCCCCGCGTCATTGCAAGCCAACGGGTCCGCGCAAAGCGCGGCCCGATGACAGGCTCCGCGAAGCAATCCAGAGTCTTTCCCGCCGCGGCAGTCTGGATTGCTTCGTCGCTTCGCTCCTCGCAATGACGAGGCCGCAGCAACTTAGGCCTTCAGCGTCTCCAGAAACCGCACCGGCTCGCCTTGCGACGGCGTCAAAAGCTCGCCCTGCCACATCACACGGCGGCCGCGGATGAAGGTACCGACGGGCCAGCCGGTGACGCGCAACCCGTCATAGGGCGTCCAGCCGGCCCTGGAGGCGACCCATTTGTTGGTGATGGTCTCGCTGCGCTTCAGATCGACGATGGTGAAGTCGGCGTCGTAGCCCGCGGCGATGCGGCCCTTGCAGGCCATGCTGTAGAGACGTGCGGGGCCGGCACTGGTGAGATCGACGAAGCGGGCGAGCGACAGGCGGCCGGCATTGACGTGGTCGAGCATAACAGGCACCAGCGTCTGCACCCCGGTCATGCCGGAGGGCGAAGCGGGATAGGTCTTCGATTTTTCTTCCAGCGTATGCGGGGCATGGTCGGAGCCGAGCACGTCGACGATGCCCTGCTCGATGCCGCGCCAGATGCCGGCGCGATGATCGGCCCCGCGCACCGGCGGGTTCATCTGCGCCAGCGTGCCGAGCCGCTCGTAGCATTCAGGCGCGACCAGCGTGAGGTGATGCGGCGTCGCCTCGCAGGACGCGACATCCTTGTGGTCGCGCAGGAACTCGATCTCTTCCTTGGTCGAGATGTGCAGCACGTGGATGCGTTTGCCCGTCTCATGCGCGAGCTTCACCAGCCGCTCCGTCGCCATCAGCGCGGCGGTCTCATCGCGCCAGACCGGATGCGAGCGAGCATCGCCCTCGATGCGCAGCGATTTGCGATCGTTGAGGCGGTACTCATCCTCGGCATGGAATGCAGCGCGGCGGCGGATCACCTGGAAGATACGGCGCAGGCTTTCGTCGTCCTCCACCAGCAACGCGCCGGTCGACGAGCCGATGAACACCTTGACGCCGGCACAGCCCGGCGCGCGTTCGAGCACCGGCAAGTCCTGCACGTTCTCGCGGGTGCCGCCGATGAAGAAGGCGAAATCGCAATGCATGCGGTGATGGGCGCGCTTCACCTTGTCGGTGAACTCGGCCTCCGTCACGGTCAGTGGAGACGTGTTGGGCATCTCGAACACGGCGGTGACGCCGCCCATCACGGCGCTGCGCGAGCCTGTCTCGAGGTCTTCCTTCTGCTCCAGCCCAGGCTCGCGGAAATGCACCTGCGTGTCCATCACGCCGGGCAGGATGTGCAGGCCCTTGCAGTCGATCACCTCGGCGGCGCCAGCTTGCGACAGCGCGCCGATCTCGGCGATGCGGCCTTTGGCAATACCGATGTCACGGAGGCCCTCGCCGTCCTGGTTGACCACGGTGCCGCCCTTGAGGATCACATCGAAACGCTGGGTCATGGCTGCAGGCCTCTCTCATCCCCAAGCGCAGGGCTCAAGGTCTTGTCGTTTAATCCTCGCGGGCTTACGTTCCGGAGCAACATGTCGCAAGAGATTTTCGCATGAAATCAGCGTTTCTTCCCGACCGGGGCGTGGTCAAGGTCGCGGGCGAGGATGCGCGCAACTTCCTCAACGGCCTCATCACGACCGACGTCGACAGGCTCAAGCCGGGCCTGGGGCGATTCGGCGCGCTGCTGACGCCGCAGGGCAAGATCATCGTGGATTTTCTGATCACGGAAGCGCCCGCCGGCCATGGCGGCGGGTTCCTGATCGACTGCCCGAAAGCGCTGGCCGAGGGCCTTGCCACCAAGCTGAAATTCTACAAGCTTCGAGCCAAGGTCACGGTAGAAAACCTCTCCGACGATCTCGGCGTGCTCGCGGCCTGGGACGGCCAGCCTGCCGCTCAGCCGGACCTCACCTTCGCCGATCCGCGCAATGGTGAGCTCGGCTATCGCATCCTGATTCCCGAGCAGCTCAAGGAGAACCTCTCCGATCTCATCGGCGCCGAGCTGGTCGACGCGGCCGCCTATGAGGCTCATCGCATCGCGCTCGGTGTGCCGCGCGGCGGGCTCGATTTCATGTACAGCGATGCCTTCCCGCACGAGACCAACATGGACCGGCTTGCCGGCGTCGATTTCGACAAGGGCTGCTATGTCGGCCAGGAGGTCGTCTCGCGCATGCAGCATCGCGGCACCGCACGCACCCGCAGCGTCAAGGTCCTGCTCGACGGCCCCTCGCCCGGGGCCGGCGCCACCATTCTCGCCGGTGACAAACCGGTCGGCACGATCGGCTCGACCGCTGGCGGCAAGGGCATCGCGCTGGTGCGCATCGACCGCGTCGCCGACGCACTCGACGCCGGCCAGCCGCTCACCGCCGGCGGCCTCGCTGTGAGGCTCGCCGAACCCGAAGTCGTGCGCATTCCAGCAAAGCAGCCCACCGCATGAGCCGCGCCCCCCCGCCTGCACCCCGACGGTCTGACGCGTTGCCCCTGGCCCGGCGAAGATCCGCTCTACGTCACCTATCACGACACCGAATGGGGCGTGCCGGAATATGACGACCGCGCGCTCTATGAAAAGCTGATCCTCGACGGCTTCCAGGCCGGCCTGTCCTGGATCACGATCCTGCGCAAGCGCGACAATTTCCGCAAAGCGTTTGACGATTTCCAGCCGGAGAAGATCGCGCGCTACAACGCCAAGAAGGTTCATGCGCTGATGAACGATGCCGGCATCGTGCGCAACCGCGCCAAGATCGACGGCACGATCCTGAGCGCGAAGTCCTATCTGGAGATCATGGAGAAGGGGCCGGGCTTCTCGAAGCTGCTGTGGGATTTCCTCGACGGAAGACCCAAGGTCAACCAGTTCAAGACGAGTGCGAGCGTGCCGGCCTCGACGCCGCTCTCCGTGCAGATCTCCAAGGAGCTGTCCTCGCGCGGCTTCAAGTTCGTCGGCCCGACCATCGTCTATGCCTTCATGCAGGCGACCGGCATGGTCAACGACCATCTCGTCGACTGCCATTGTCACGCGACCTGCGGCAAGACGCAGCGCAAGCCGCGCCTCAAGGTCAAATGACCGCGAAGAAGATCGCGCGCGACGCGCAATCCCGCGCCTGGCAGCGCATGCTGTCGGGCCGGCGGCTCGATCTGCTCGATCCTTCCCCGCTCGATGTCGAGATCGCCGACATCGCGCACGGCCTGGCGCGGGTGGCGCGCTGGAACGGGCAGACCACCGGCGCGCACATCTTCTCGGTCGCGCAGCACACGCTGCTGGTGGAAACGGTGATGCGGCACGAGATGCCGCGCGTCGATCAGCGCATGCGGCTCGCCGCGCTGCTGCACGATGCCCCCGAATATGTGATCGGCGACATGATCTCGCCGTTCAAGGCCGTGCTCGACGGCCACTACAAGGCAGTGGAGAAACGCCTGCTCGGCGCCATCCACATCCGCTTCGGCCTGCCGCCGGTGCTGCCGGACGAGATCACACTGGCCATCAAGGCCGCCGATCGCGGCGCGGCCTATCTGGAGGCAACCGAGCTTGCCGGCTTCAGCGAGAGCGAGGCGAGGCGCCTGTTCGGCAAGGACCCCGGCCTCTCCGACAGCGTCCGGCGCGATTATCTCACCCCTTGGACCGCAGCGCGGGCGGAGAAGCAGTTTCTGGAGCGGTTCAGCGCGGTGTTTGCGTAAGTCCCGTAGGGTGGGCTAAGGCGCGTTTGCGCCGTGCCCACCATCCCTTCGCGATTGCGATAAAAGTGGTGGGCACGCTTCGCTTTGCCCACCCTACGGCCGCGGCTATAATCAAGAAAAAGGTCCATCATGATCCACGTCTGTTCCCTCGCCGCGCTTCCCGAAACCGTCCGCCTCACCGGCGCCAGCCATGTGCTGACCGTGATGGCCAATGTCGAACAGGTGGCGCGGCCGGTGTCCGTGCTGCCGGCCAACCATCTCAAGGTGTCGATGGACGACATCACCGAGGAGATGGACGGTTTTGTCGCGCCGTCCGAGGCGCATATCGATCAGGTGCTGAACTTCGTGCGCGGCTGGGATCGCAGCGCGCCCCTGGTCGTGCACTGCTATGCCGGCATCAGCCGTTCCACCGCGAGCGCGTTCGCTGCGGTGTGTGCGCTCAATCCAAATCGTGACGAGATCGAGATCGCGCGAAAGATCCGCGCGGCATCGCCCATCGCCTCGCCGAACCGGCGCATCGTCGGCCTCGCCGACCGCGCGCTCGGGCGCAACGGCCGGATGCTGCGTGCGCTCGACGAGATGGGCCCCGGCGCGATGATGATCGAGGGCCGCCCTTTCGTGATCGAGCTCGAATGACAGCTGCGATCATCACCGCATGAGCGAGACGCCGCTGACGCCGATCGAGATCGGTCTGACCGCCGCGATCGTCGCGATCGAGGATCATGAGCCGCAGATCCTCACCGCGCGCGGCAGCGACGGCCTTGCCGGACTGCCGTTCGGCCCGTTCGATCCGCTGAGCCACCGCACTTTTGAGATCGGCCTGCGCGCCTGGGTCGAGGCGCAGACGGGCTTGCGGCTCGGTTATGTCGAGCAACTCTACACGTTCGGCGATCGCGGCCGGCATGCGGAGGCCGGCGACACCGGCGCCCACATGGTATCGATCGGCTATCTCGCGCTGACCCGCGAGGTCGATGGCGAGCTCGCAGCAACCGGCGCGAGCTTCGAACCGTGGTATCGCTTCTTTCCCTGGGAAGACTGGCGCGAGGAGCCGCCCGCGATCATCGCCCGCGACATCATTCCCGCGCTGACGAAGTGGGCCGAGGAGGAGACGCCGGAGACCACGCGCGCATTGCCGCGCAGGGATCGCGTGCGGTTCTATTTCGGCCTCGACGGCGCGCCCTGGGACGAGGAGCGCGTGCTCGACCGCTACGAGCTGCTCTACGAGGCCGGGCTGATCGAGGAGGCCCGGCGCGACGGCCGCCCTGCGGCATTAGAGCGCAAGACGCTTCCCGCGCTCGGCACGTCCATGCGGTTCGATCACCGCCGGATTCTCGCCACGGGAATCGCGCGGCTGCGCGCGAAACTGAAGTATCGTCCTGTCGTATTTGAACTTTTGCCCGCCGAGTTCACACTCACGGAATTGCAGCATACGGTGGAGGCCGTCTCCGGCCGGCACCTGCACAAGCAGAACTTCCGCCGCCTGGTCGAAACCGAAGCCCTGGTCGAACCGACCGGCGTGATGTCGACACAGACCGGCGGACGGCCGGCGGCGCTCTATCGCTTCCGCCGTGACGTGCTCCAGGAGCGGCCCGCGCCGGGTTTGCGCGTACGCTCCCGGCGCTGAGCATGATCCGGACCCGAAGGGCAGCGTTAGCGCAAAGTGCGTAGCGGTTTTCCGATAAAGATCATGCTCAAAACTAAGACCCGAGATTTGCGCGATCGGCCCCTGTCCGCCGGTTGCCTGGAGGCTTCATGTTCGACGGCCCGTTTGACGTCTTTGCGGTGATCATCGCGATCGTCGCCTTCCTGATCGCGATCAAGGCCTCCAGCCAGGCGGCCGAGCTGCGCCGGCGACTGAACTCGCTCGAAGCGATGCTGTATGCACAGCGACAGGTCCAGCCGCCGCCTCTGTTGCCCGCGCAGGAGCAGGCGCCCGCGGCCGCAACGACGGCCGCAGGGCCGCCGCCACTTGCGCCGGAAGTCGAACTGGTGCCATCGCCGCCCATCACCGAAGAGGCTTCACCACCCCCGCTCGAAGCAAGCACCGGCGCCGAGACACCGCCTCCACTGCCCGCGCCGGCGCCCGGCTTCGAGGAACGGCTCGGCACGCGCTGGGTGGTGTGGATCGGCGGCCTTGCGCTCGCGCTCGGCGGCTTCTTCATGGTGCGCTATTCGATCGAGGCCGGGCTCGTCGGTCCCGGCGTGCGCGTGTTCCTCGGCGGCCTGTTCGCGCTGGCGCTGTTAGGTGCCGGCGAATGGACGCGGCGCAAGGAAAGCATCTCCAGCATTCAGGCGCTCCCGATCGCCAACATCCCCGCGATCCTGACCGCGGCCGGCACGGCGGTGGCGTTTGCGACCATCTACGCCGCCTACGCGCTCTACGGCTTCCTCGTTCCCGCCACCGCGTTCGTGCTGCTCAGCCTCGTCGCACTCGGCACGCTCGCCGCCGCGCTGCTGCACGGACCCGCGCTTGCCGGCCTCGGCGTGGTCGGCGCGTTCGTGACACCAATTCTCGTCTCCAGCGGCAAGCCGGACTATTGGGCGCTCTACATCTATCTCGCGATCGTCACCGCCGCGAGCTTCGGCCTCGCCCGCATCCGGTTGTGGCGCTGGCTCGCGGTGGCCACCATCGTCTTCGCCGTGCTCTGGATCTTCCCAGGTCTCGATACCGGCGAGTTGCAGGTCGCGCCGCATGCTTTCCATGTGATCGCCGGCTTCGTGCTGGCTGCACTCCTCGTCGTCTGCGGCTTCATGTTCGGCCCGACGATCGAAAACGGTGAAATCGAGCCGGTGTCGTCGAGCTCGCTCGGCGCCTATCTGTTCGGTGCGATGCTGATCGTGCTGTCGAGCGCGCATGCCGATCTTGCGTTGATCGCCTTCACGCTTCTCGTCTTCGCGACACTGTTCGTCGCCTGGCGGGCGCCGGCAGCGACCGGCGCCCTTGGCGCGGCTGCCGCGACCGTCTTCATCGTGTTCGCCGAATGGGCGGTGCGCGCTAATCCGGATATGCTGGTACTGCCGGGCGGTCCAATGTCCGGCATCGGACCGGCAGCGACCGACAGCGCGGTGACTCTGCATCTGGTGATGGCCGCGATCCTCGCCGCCGGCTTCGGCCTCACCGGCTTCCTCGCGCAGGGCCGCTCGAACTCAGCGATCATCCCGGTGGTGTGGTCTGCGACGGCTGTCGCGACACCAATCGCGATCCTCATTGCGCTCTACGCACGTATCGCCCATCTCGACCGCTCGATCCCGTTCGCGGTCCTTGCCGTCCTGCTCGCCGCCGCCTTCGCAGCCGCGACTGAATCGCTCACCCGCCGCGAGACCCGGCCCGGCGTCGCAATCTCCACCGCGTTGTTCGCGACCGGCACGCTCGGCGCGCTGGCGCTGGCGCTGACCTTTGCGCTGGAGAAGGGCTGGCTCACTATCGCGCTGGCGCTGATGTCACTCGGGACCGCCTGGATCTCGATGCAGCGGCCGATCCCGTTCCTGCGCTGGCTCGCCGCCATCTTCGCAGGCATCGTCACCGCCCGCATCGCCTATGATCCGCGCATCGTCGGCGACGCCGTCGGCACGACACCCATCTTCAACTGGCTGTTGTGGGGCTACGGCCTGCCGGCGCTGTCGTTCTGGGCCGCGAGCATTTTCCTGCGCCGCCGCGGCGACGATGCGCCGCTGCGCATGGTCGAGGCCGCCGCGATCCTGTTCACCGCGCTGCTCGCCTTCATGGAGATCCGCCACTTCGCGACCGGTGGCAACATGACGGCGGCGCCGTCGCTGCTCGAATTCGCGCTTCAGGCCTGCATCTCGCTCGCCATGGCGATCGGGCTGGAGCGGCTGCGGCTGAGGAGCCACAGCATCGTGCATAATGTCGGCGCAATCGCGCTTACCGCGATCGCCGGACTCATCAGCGTGTTTGGCCTCCTGATCCTCGAGAACCCGTGGCTGCTCAGCAGCGTCAATGTCGGCGGTGCCGTGTTCAACCTGTTGCTGCTCGGCTATGCGCTTCCGGCGGTGCTGATGCTGCTGCTGTCCTATGCGATGGCGGGACATCGCCCTGTCGCATACGCGAACACGCTTGCGGGCGGTGCACTTGTATTCGCGCTCGCCTACGTGACGCTGCAGATCCGCCGCTTCTATCACGGCCCGGTCCTGCTTTACGGCGGCACCACGGGCGCCGAGCAATACACCTATTCGATCGGTTGGCTCGCCTTCGGCGTGGTGCTGCTCGGCGTCGGTATCCTCGTCAACTCCGAACGGGCACGGCTGGCGTCCGCCGCCGTGATTGCGCTGACGATCCTGAAGGCCTTCGTGATCGACATGTCGACGCTGACCGGCGTCTACCGCGCGCTGTCGTTCATGTGCCTCGGCGTCGTGCTCGTCGCGATCGGCTGGCTCTACCAGCGCATCCTATTCCGGCGGCAGGTCCCGCCGCCGGCCCCGCAGACGAGCGCGTAAGCGTCAGGCCGCGCGGACCGAGTCCAGGAACTGCGCGACCTCGACCTTCAGGCGGGTGCTGTCGCTCGCCAGCGATTTCGCCGCCGACAGCACTTGCGTCGAAGCCGAGCCGGTCTCGATCGCGCCGCGCTGCACGTCGGAGATGTTCGCGGAGACCTCCTGCGTGCCGACCGAGGCTTGCTGGACGTTGCGCGAAATCTCCTGCGTGGCCGCGCCCTGCTCCTCGACAGCCGCGGCGATGGCCGCAGACACCTCGGACAGCCGTTCGATGGTGCCGCCGATCTCCTGAATGGCGCTGACGGATTCCTGCGTCGCGGCCTGGATGCCCGAGACCTGCGCCCCGATCTCGCCGGTCGCCTTCGCAGTCTGCTCGGCCAGCGCCTTGACCTCGGAGGCAACGACCGCGAAGCCGCGGCCGGCTTCGCCGGCGCGCGCCGCCTCGATGGTCGCATTCAGCGCCAGCAGGTTGGTCTGGCCCGCGATGGTGTTGATGAGCTCGACGACATCGCCGATGCGGGAGGCCGCCTGCGACAGCGCGTTGACGCGGTCGTTGGTCCGCGCCGCCTGGTCGACCGCTTCCGAGGCCATGCGCGCTGAGTCCTGCACGCGGCGGCTGATCTCGGTGATCGAGGATGACAGCTCTTCCGAAGCGGATGCCACGGCCTGGACGTTAGTGGAGGCTTCCTCGGAGGCGGCGGCAACGACGGTGGCGAGCTCCTGCCCGCGCTGCGCCGTGTTGGTCAGCGTCATCGCCGATGCCTCGAGCTCGGTCGAAGCCGACGACACGGTCCCGACGACCTCGCCGATCATGGCTTCGAACTTGCGGGTGATGGCGTCGACGCGGCGGCCGCGCTGGATCTTGGCCTCGGCGTTAGCCGCGGCCGCCTCATCGGCGGCCTTCTTCGCGATCAGCGCTTCCTTGAAGATCTGCAGCGCATCCGCCATCGAGCCGATCTCGGTCCTCTCGCCGCGATGCGGCACCTCGGCCGAGAGATCGCCTTCGCCGAGCGATTGCATCGGCCGGACGATCGAGGCAATGCCACGCGAGACGTCGCGCACGAGGTAATAAGCGGCGCCGATCGCGATCACGACCGCAGCCACGATGATGCCGACCAGCACCCGGAAGATGGTGGCGTAGCTGTCGGCGGCCTGCTTGGTCTCCGTCTCGGCGCCCTGGTTATTGAGCTCGATACCTTTCAGAAGCAGCGGGTCGGCCGCCTGGGCCATCTTCGCAACCTTTGTCTGCAACATCTCGTTGGCGTCGGTCGGGAAACGGCCGGTGCTCTTTCGCGACAGCGCCATCACGTCCTGCACGCCATTCAGGTACTCGGCCCAAGCCTTCGTCCACTGCTCATAGATGCTCCGCTCTTCAGCCGAAGTGATCAGAGGTTCGTAGACCCTCCGCGTCTGCTCGATACGCGCGCGCAGCGAAGCAAGACGCTTCTCGGCAGCCTCCTTCCCTTCGGCGGTGTCCTGCATCAGGTGCAGACGGAGCGCGACGCGCAGCTCATTAACGTCAGCGCGGATCGAGCCGAGTGCACGCACGCTTGGCAACCAGCTCTGCGCGATCTCGACGGTATGGGAGTTGATGTTCTGCATGGTGCCGATCGCCGTCACGCCGACACCTGCGAGCGAGAGCACGAGGACAGACAACACAGTCAGAAGCTTGAAGACGATCGACAACTTCGACATCACAACAAATCCCGATGATACCTGAACGCGCAAGTGGCCTGCGCCGCGATCGCCACGACGGACGATAGGACGGAAGTCGGTTCAACAATGCTGGCGGATTCTTATCCGGTAAGATTGCGCCCATAATTACAAACAGCCGTTAACAGGAACCTACGTGAAAGTACGGAATTCGCTGTCGCCGATATTCAGCAATCATGCGCTGCAGCACACGGACATCGCGCAGCACCACACCAGCGCACCGCATTTCACGCAACGTGCCGCTCGAACGGATCGTCAGGCCGCCCGCACCGACTCCAGGAAGCGCGCGACCTCGCTCTTCAGCCGGTTACTCTCCTGCGACAGCGACTGAGCCGCCGAATGCACCTGGGCGGAAGCGGCGCCAGTCTCGCCTGCGCCGCGCTGAACGTGACCGATGTTCGCCGAAACCTCCGAGGTGCCATGGGCGGCATGCTGGATGTTGCGAGAGATCTCCTGCGTCGCGGCGCCCTGCTCCTCCACCGCGGCGGCGATGGTCGACGAAATCTCCGACATCCGCGCAATCGTGTCGCCGATGTCCCTGATCGCCCCGACGGAGTCTTGCGTCGCAGCCTGGATCGCAACGATATGCCGGCTGATCTCGCCCGTCGCTTTCGCGGTCTGATCGGCGAGCTCTTTCACTTCGGTCGCGACCACCGCAAAGCCCTTGCCGGCTTCGCCCGCCCGCGCCGCCTCGATCGTGGCGTTCAGCGCCAGCAGGTTGGTCTGGCCGGCGATGGTGTTGATCAGGTCGACCACGTCGCCGATGCGGCCCGCCGCCCTCGTCAACTCGGAGACGCGCGCATTGGTGCGCTTTGCCTGCTCGACCGCGACATCGGCGACACGTGCTGATTCCTGCACCTGGCGACTGATCTCGGAGATCGACGTGGTCATCTCCTCGCTGGCGGACGAGACCGAGTGCACGTTCGCGGATGCCTCTTCCGAAGCCGCCGCGACGGCCGTGGCAAGCCCGTTGCCGAGCTCGGCCGCCTGCGTCAGCGTGTTGGAGGACGCCTCGAGCTCGGTTGCCGCCGACGAGACGGTCTCGATGATCTCGCCGATCGCGCCTTCGAACCCATCGGCAAGCCGCTGCATGTCCGCCTTGCGCTGCGCGCGGCGGCGCGCATCCGCTTCCGCCTGCTCGGCGCGCAGCCGCTCGGCGTCCGCCATGTTGGTCCTGAACACCTCGACCGCACCGGCCATCTCGCCGATCTCGTCCTTGCGCCCGACGCCGGGGACGGAGATCGAGAGCTCGCCGCGCGCAAGCCGTGTCATCGCACCGACCATGCCGGACAACGCCTTCGAGATCGAGCGTCCCAGCAAGAAGCCGACGACGGCAAGCACCATGAAGGTGACGGCGAAGGCGATCGTCATCCACAGGCGCACGGCATCACGCGTTGCGGCTTCCGCGGCGTCGGCCTGCTTGTACAGGCTCTCGACCGCGGCCCGCACCTCGAGCATCGCCGGCTCGAGCTCGCGGAACGTCTTTATCATGCTCGCGTCGTGGACCGCGCTCTGCTGTGCGGTCTCCGCCCAGGCCACGAACTCGGACTGGTATTTCTGGAGCTTGGCCGTGATATCCGGCATTACCGCCGCAGGGACCGCGGCCGCCTCCATCGCCTTCGAGAATTCGGTCGCGGCCTTCTTCAACTCGGCGACGTATTTGGGATCACGCCTCAGCATGAAATCCTTCTCGTGCCGGCGCATCATCAGCATCGAGCTCGTCAGCCGCGGATTGTCGATCTCCTTCAGCTTGGCCTCGATGTCGTGCACGGCGGCGCGGAGCGAGCCGGATAGGCCGAGCGTCTCGTTCAGGCCGAGCCTGATCTCGGCGGCCACCATCGATCCGAAGTCCGCGGCATAACGCTTGAAGCCCTCACGCGCCTGCCGGACCTTGTCCGACAGAACACGCGTATCGCCGGATGAGGTCATCCGCTCGAGCTCGTCGAAATCGCGGTTGATCGGCCCGATCAGCTCGGCATGCGCCTTGGCGTAGCTTTCGTTGCGGCGCTGCTGGAAGTTCTTCTCGTTGCGGCGAGCCTCCAGCATCTCGATCGAGAGCTGCTTGCTGAGGTCGGCGATCGCGCGGGCGCGGCTGGCAAGGTTGTGGGACGCATCCTGGGAGAAGCTGCCGATCTCATAGATCGCGCCGAAAGCGACGAGACCGACGAGGCCGAAAAGTCCGATCGCCATGACCTTATGGGTGAGGCGAATGGAAAGGGCGCTCATGGACGAGCTCCAAAGGGCTTGGGATAAAATGGCGGGGCGGCAGCGAATCGTGCCGAGAAATTGGGCAGATGATGCCTGCTTCGCTTTTCTGGAACGTTAACCCTGCGCGTTATTCGTCGCGGCACTGCAACATAAACGCGAACGACCGCCGCGCATTGAAGTGCGGCGGTCGTTGGATCGAGTCGGTACTAGAGCGTTTTCGAGCGAAGTGGATACCGGTTCGCGTAAAGAAAACGCGTCAAAACAAAAATCTAGAGCCCCGTTCCGATTCCATCGGAACGGAAATGGCTCTGAGCCGGGCTTAGGCGGCGCGCACAGTGCCGAGGAACTTGCCGACCTCGAGCTTGAGGCGGTTGCTATCGCCGGACAACGATTGCGCGGCCGCCAGCACCTGCGACGATGCCGAGCCGGTTTCGCTCGCGCCGCGCTGGACGTCGGTGATGTTGGACGACACCTGTTGGGTGCCCTGCGAGGCCTGTGCGACGTTGCGGGAGATCTCCTGCGTCGCCGCGCCCTGCTCTTCCACCGCCGCCGCAATCGCGGAAGATATCTCCGACAGCCTTTCGATGGTGTCGCTGATGTCCTTGATGGCGCCGACCGAATGCTCGGTCGCGGCCTGAATGCCGGCGATCTGCTGCCCGATCTCGCCGGTCGCTTTCGCGGTCTGCTCGGCCAGCGCCTTGACCTCGGAGGCGACGACGGCGAAGCCGCGGCCGGCCTCACCGGCGCGCGCCGCCTCGATCGTGGCGTTGAGCGCGAGCAGGTTGGTCTGGCCCGCGATGGTGTTGATCAGCTCGACGACGTCGCCGATCCGCGTCGCTGCCTTCGACAATTCGCTGACCCGATCGGTCGTGGTGCGTGCCTGGCCGACCGCCTCGCTGGCGACGCGGGCCGATTCCTGCACCTGGCGGCTGATCTCAGTGATCGAGGACGACAATTCCTCGGTCGCCGATGCCACCGACTGCACGTTGGTCGAGGCTTCTTCCGACGCCGTGGCGACCACGGTCGCGAGCTGCTGGGCATGGTCGGCGGTCGAAGTCAGCGTCGTGGCGGAGGCCTCGAGCTCGGTCGAAGCCGAGCTCACGGTCTCGATCACCTCGCCGACGGCACTCTCGAACTGGTCGGCTAGCCGCAGCATGTCCTGGCGCCGCTGTGCCGCAGTGCGCTGCTCCATCTCCTTTTGCTCGGCTTCCATGCGGATCTTGGCGAGGCCGTTCTCGCGGAACACTTCCGCGGTCTTGGCAACCTCGCCGACCTCGTCCTTGCGATCGAGGCCGGTGATCTCGACCTGGTAGCGGCCGGCGGCCAGCTCCTGAAGCACGCCGACGATCATGCGGATCGGCTTGGCAATACCGTACTGGCCGGTGATGAAGCCCAATACACCACCGACGACGACGCCGAGCGCGGCAAGGATGATCAGGAAGCGCGACGTCGATTCATATTGCTCGCGCGCCTCCTTGCTCTTCTCCTCCACGCGAGTGTTGAGGCGTTCGGCCAGCTCGCGTATCTTGCCCTGGAGATTTTCGGCGGCGACCCGGCTCTTCATGGCCGTGTCGCGCAGCTTGTCGGCGCTCTCGCTCAGCTTGCTCGACTTCTCCGCTTCGACCGCCGCGAGCGTCGCGTCCATCTGGCTCCTGTAGGCAGCGAACGCGTCGCGCACACCGGGAAGCAATGCCTTGGCTTTCTCGTCCGGGGTCTGGCTCAGCTCGTCGAAACGTTCCTGATACTGCTTGAGCTGGGTGTTGATGATCTCGCGCGCGGCCAGGCGGTTGTCGTCACGAGGATCGAGCGCGCTACGGAATTCAGCGCGGTTCAATGCAATGACGTTCTGGTTGGCACGCGCCGCGAACAGGGCTCGCCGCGCCGCGGTGGACATCACGTCCGCCTTTTCACTGAGGTCACTCAGTGCGGAGACGCCAATCCAGGCGATCGCAGCGCCGATTCCACACAACAGAACGACAATCCCGAGGATCTTGCTCAGGATGCGGAGCCGAGGAAATTCATAACGGGAATCCTTCAGGAGAAAGCGCCTGCGCCAGCGGCGCGATATCGAGGAATCTGGCGAAGAATGATTCCGGTTCCCTTAACCTTGTTGGTCGTAGAAACACGGAGTTTCACGCTGCGCGTACCGTCTCGAGGAATTTGCCGACCTCGCGCTTGAGACGATCGCTGTCGCTGGACAGCATGTGTGCCGCAGACAGCACCTGTGACGACGCCGAGCCGGTCTCGCTCGCGCCGCGCTGCACGTCGGTGATGTTGGACGAGACCTGATGCGTGCCGTGCGCGGCCTGCTGCACGTTGCGGGAGATTTCCTGCGTTGCCGCGCCCTGCTCTTCCACGGCCGCGGCGATGGTCGAGGAGATCTCGGAGAGCTTTTCGATGGTGTCGCTGATGTCCTTGATCGCGCCAACCGATTCCTGCGTCGCCGCCTGGATGCCGGAGATCTGCTGGCCGATCTCGCCGGTCGCCTTCGCCGTCTGCTCGGCGAGAGCCTTCACTTCGGAAGCAACGACCGCAAAGCCCTTGCCGGCTTCGCCGGCGCGCGCGGCCTCGATCGTGGCGTTGAGCGCCAGAAGATTGGTCTGGCCCGCGATGGTGTTGATCAGCTCGACGACGTCGCCAATCCGCGTTGCCGCCTTCGACAATTCGCTGACCCGGTCGGTCGTGGTGCGGGCCTGGCCGACGGCCTCGCTCGCCACGCGGGCGGATTCCTGCACCTGCCGGCTGATCTCGGTGATCGAGGAGGATAGTTCCTCGGTGGCGGATGCGACCGACTGCACGTTGGTAGACGCCTCTTCCGAGGCCGCCGCGACCACGGTGGTGAGCCCCTGTGTGCGTTCCGCGCTCGAGGTCAGCGTGGTGGCGGATGCTTCGAGCTCCGTCGAGGCCGATGACACCGTGCCGACGATTTCGCCGACGGCGCCCTCAAAACTGTCGGCGAGCTTGCGCATCTCCGACTTGCGATGCTCCGCTGCGATCTGATCCTGCCGCATCTTGGCCTCGGCCTCCGCGCGCGCCTTCTGCTGGGAGACGATCTTGAATCGCTCGACGGCGGCGGCGACATCGCCAATCTCATCCTTGCGTCCGAGCCCGGGCAGCACGATGGCGAAATTGCCGTTGGCGAGTTCGAGCATCGCAGCCGTCAAGGCCTTCATGGGCCGCGCAATGGTGAAGACGCTGAGGAGGGAAGTCCCGATCAGCAGAAGAGTGACCAGCGCTGCGATGAGCAGCGAATTTCTCTCCGCCAGCGACATCTCCTGAGTTGCCGCGGCACTCTCCTCGGCAGCCCCGTGCGCTGCGAACTCGGACGCCTTGCCCGCCAGCGCCTCGAGTTCCGCAGCGATCGGCAGCGTCGTTTCGCGGGCGATCCGCACCGCCTCCTCGTTGAGCTTGACGACGCGCGCGGACGCGTCGGCGGGCATTTCGCCAGCAACTCGCCGCGACTCGAGGCCGATCAACTCGCTCCGCACGGCTGCGATCTCCAGTGCTCGAGCCGCATAGTCCCCGACAAGCACTTTCATCCTGGTCGCGCGATCGGAATTCTCACCAGAGGTCGCAACCTTCAGGATTGCGTCGACGAAACCGATCGCCGATTTCCGCCGCTCTTCGAGGAACTCGCGCGCCTTCTGCAAATCCGCCAGATTGCCCGCCAGGCGAATATCGCGGACGGCGATCTGCATCGCCCTGATCGACGCCTTCGCATCGACCGCATCTCGTGCCGACATCTGCTGCGAGTTCGCGAGTTGATTGGCATGGCGGACAGCGCCGTTGCCGCTGGTCTGAACGAAGATCATTGCGCCGATAAGAAGGATGCTGAGAACGGCCGCAACTGCGAGCTTGGTCCCAATACGCATATTGATGATGCGCGACATTGAAAATCCTCCCTGAAAAGGCTTAGCCGGCCCATCAAGGTTCTCGGCTGCATGAGCGACGGTGCTCCAATCCGGCCAGGCTAGTTCCGAGGTTCGAGCGTAAGGTTAATGATGATTGCTTCGAACTCGGTAGAATTACGTAAAAAGCCTTCAAAACATGCAGCATTTGCATCTATTGCGTGCAATAGGCGCAATATTCGTCCAGTTTGACTAGGTTGTAGGCACCTGTGACGCAAGAGGAGAAGCGCTCAGGGAGCGGTCTCGCCGACCAGGCTGACGTGGAAGGCCGGTTTCTCTTCTTGTCGGCGACATCGTTGAACCGCCGTGCGCTGACTACGGCGCGATGGCTTCCTGTTCGACGGAGGCTTTCAACGACAAGCTGCGCGAGCGGTCCCGCGCGGCCTCTTCACTGCGTCGAGCGACGCAGTTCCAGCGGGGCCTCGGTCTTGGCGGGCTCCGATTTCACCGGCTCGAGCCGGCTGCTCTCGACACGCGGCGTCTCGACGCGCGCGGCGACTTCGGTGTTCGACGCGCCGACCGTTCCGGTGTGCTCCGAGGCGCGCAGCGAGCGCGGACGCGCCACCGCGCGCGCCATCAGCATCTTGTTGCCGCCCTGGTGGTGGAAGTCGCAATAGGCGAAGCCCATGCCCGACACCGAGCCGCGGAAGCTGCGATCGTCGGTTTTTTCCAGGTTGAAGCAGGGTTCGAACGGAATGCCCTTGATCGAGGCGCAGACGTTCTGGCCGCGGATCTGGAGCGTGTTGCCGGGCAGGCGGAGATGGCGCACCGGCCCTGCGCCCGAGAACTGCACCGCGCCGGCAGCGCCAAGATCGTCGAGGATGCGGCCTGCACCGCGGGTGCCGTCGAAACAGGTGAAGGCGAACACCTTGCCGGCGACGAAGCGGCGCGCCTCGTCGGCGTTCATGCTTCCTGCAATGGCCGGCGCAAACGTCGCTGCCGCCGTGACAGCCCCCAACATGATACGCGCAAGCATGCTCAACTCCGAACTCAACCCCCGCAGCGGGCGATGCCCGATCTCTTTACCCACTGCTTACCATACTAACCAAGGCAACATTGGCGCAGCTTGGTTGGTAAAGTCTAAACGCCGTTAGACAATTTTAACCACGATGCGGCCCCGGACTTGGCCGGCAAGGATTTTCGCGCCCCACGCCGAAACCTCGGCGAGCGGGATTTCCTTTGTGATTTCAGATAGTTTTGTCCGATCCAGATCGGACGCGAGGCGTTGCCAGGCAGCCTTCCTGGGCTCGATCGGGCACATTACGGAATCGATGCCGAGAAGGCACACTCCGCGCAAAATGAAGGGAGCGACAGAAGACGGCAGGTCCATGCCGGCCGCCAGGCCGCACGCCGCGATCGCGCCGCCATACTTGGTCATCGACAGGAGATTCGCGAGCGTGGTCGAGCCGACGCTGTCGACGCCGCCCGCCCAGCGTTCCTTGGCAAGGGGCTTGGCCGCCGCCGACAATTCGTTGCGGTCGATGACTTCGGCCGCACCGATCTCTTTCAGATAGTCCGCTTCCGAGGCGCGGCCGGTGGAAGCAATGACGTGGTAACCGAGCTTCGACAGCACGGCCGTCGCGACCGAGCCGACGCCGCCGGCTGCGCCCGTCACTACCACGGGGCCACTCTTCGGGGACAGACCGTGCTTTTCCAGCGCCAGTACCGAAAGCATCGCGGTGAAGCCGGCGGTGCCGATCGCCATGGCATCGCGCGCCGACAGGCCCTGCGGCAAGGCGACCAGCCAGTCGCCCTTCACCCGCGCCTTCTCGGCGTAGGCGCCGAGATGGGTTTCGCCCATGCCCCAGCCGGTGCAGACGACCTTGTCGCCCGCCTTCCATTGCGGATGCGAGGATTGCTCCACGGTGCCTGCGAAGTCGATGCCGGCGATCATCGGGAAACGGCGCACCACCGGCGCCTTGCCGGTGAGCGCGAGGCCGTCCTTGTAGTTCAGTGTCGACCATTCCACGCGGACGGTGACGTCGCCGTCCATCAGCTCGGCTTCGTCGAACTGCGTGAGCGCGGCGGTGGTGCCCTTGTCCGCCTTGTCGATCCGGATCGCCTTGAATGTGGCCACGACTGAACTCCCTGACTTGTTTCAGGGAATGTTTAGCCGATCAGGCAGGCTGCGCAACTGGCGCTCCAATTCCGAAGTTCGCAAACCTTATCGGCACCACAGGAGCGAACTTCGGAATTAAGAGGAGCGCCAGCAAATACATGATCCTAGTGCCGGTTATCGATTTGAAGTTCCTGAACGAATTCGCGGCTTGCTCTGCAGGAACTTCAAATCGCCGGCACTAGTCGCTGAACAGGTTTCTCCACGATCGGAAGATTGATCAGCGCCGAGAGCACGCCGAACAAGATCGAGAGCCACCAGATCGGCGTATAGGAACCGAACCGCTCGAACACGATGCCACCGAGCCAGACGCCGAGGAAACCGCCGATCTGATGGCTGACGAAGGCGAAGCCATAGAGCGTCGCAAGCCAGCGCGTACCGAACATCAGCGCCACCAGCGCGGACGTCGGCGGCACCGTCGACAGCCAGGTCACGCCGGAGACCGCGCCGAATGCGATCGCCGAGAACGGCGTGATCGGGAACGAGATGAAGGCGAGCGTCGCAAGCGCACGCGTGAAATAGATGGTCGACAGGATGTAGCGCTTCGGCAGGGTGTTCTGGAGATAGCCGACGCTCAGCGATCCCATGATGTTGAACAGGCCGATCGCCGCGATGACCCAGCCACCGGTTTGCGCCGAGATGCCGCGATCGACCAGGAACGCCGGCAGATGCACGGTGATGAAGGCGAGCTGGAAGCCGCAGGTGAAGAAGCCGAGCACCAGCAGCACGTAGGAGCGATGGCCGAAGGCCTCCGCGAGCGCCCTCGTGAAGGTCTGCTCATCTGCAGGCGCAGCATTTGCCGTGCTTGCGACCGGCGGCGTCGACAGCGCCAGCGACAGCGGGATGATCAGCAGCATCAGGAAGCCGAACACGGTGAGCGCCTGCTGCCAGCCGAAATTGTCAATCAGCGCCACACCGATGGGTGCGAACAGGAACTGCCCGAACGATCCCGCCGCGGTGCCGGCGCCGAGCGCAAGGCCGCGCTTCTCGGCCGGCAAGAGCTTGGTGAACGCCGACAGCACCAGATTGAACGAGCAACCGGCAAGACCAAAGCCGACCATGACGCCGGCGCCGATATTGAGCGACAGCGGCGTCGAGGAGTAACGCATCAGCAGCAGGCCGCCGGCATAGAGCAGCGCACCGACGCACATCACCCGGAACAGGCCGAAGCGATCGGCGACCGCGCCGGCGAACGGCTGGCCCAATCCCCACAGCAGATTCTGCACGGCGATCGCGAGACCGAACACGTCGCGGCCCCAGGCGAATTCGTGGCTCATCGGCTGCACGAAGAAGCCGAGCGCCGAGCGCGGGCCGAAGCCCAGCATGCCGATCGCACAACCGCAGAGAATGATGACGGCTGGCGTGCGCCAGTTGGCGGAACGCGAAACCGGACCGAGCTCGCCCACTTGCGTCGACATGCACTTCCTCATCTGTCGTTGGCGGATCCGGAATAGGCGGCCGCGAGCCACGCATTTAATGCAGATGCATGAAAATCCCAAGTCAAAAATGATTGCGTTCCACGAAGAGCTGCCGCGGGAGCATTGCGTTTCATCGCGCCTCGCCCGAGGCGTCCGACGCGACTTGACGGGAATGTGTGCGGCAGCCCCTAGCGGCGCCTCGCGTGGCATGTTATCTTTGATTTACTCACATTGAGCATATCATGGATCTGACCCGGCCTCCGCGCCGGATTTCTCAGGCTCCAAATATGCTCTCATAGAGCATAACTAGTTTGCGGGAGGCTTCAATGCCGATCACTGGAATTTACGGCCCCGACGACTTTGCCGACCGGCCGCAGGGCCAAGCCATCACCCTCCCCCGCGCCGCACCGGCCCGAACGGGACCCGCGCTGCCGATGCCCGCGCTGGAATGGACGGCGGAAGTCGAACGCGCCACCGCGCCTCTCTATGACCGTGTCAAGCACGTGATCCCGCCGATCGAGTGGCCGCTGATGGCGCCGACGATCAAGGCGATCAACGAGCTGAAGCAGGCACGGGGCGCGGTGATCCTCGCGCACAACTACCAGGCCCCCGAAATCTTCCACTGCGTCGCCGACATCGGCGGCGACTCGCTCCAGCTCGCGGTCGAAGCCACCAAGGTGAAAGCCGACATCATCGTCCAGTGCGGCGTGCACTTCATGGCGGAAACGTCAAAGCTGCTCAACCCGGACAAGACGGTGCTGATCCCCGACGCACGCGCCGGCTGTTCGCTTGCCGCCAGCATCACGGGCGCCGACGTGCGGCTGCTCCGCGAAAAATTTCCCGGCGTACCCGTCGTCGCCTACGTCAACACGTCCGCGGAGGTGAAGGCCGAGGTCGACATCTGCTGCACCTCGTCGAACGCCGTGCAGGTGGTCGAAAGCCTGGGCGCGCCAAACGTGATCTTCCTGCCCGACCGTTATCTTGCGACCTATGTGGCCTCGCAGACCGATGTGAAGATCATCGCCTGGAAGGGCGCCTGCGAGGTGCACGAGCGCTTCACCGGCGAGGAGCTGCGCGAGCTTCGCGAGGCCGATCCCTCGGTGCAGATCATCGCGCATCCCGAATGCCCGCCGGACGTGCTGGCGGAAGCCGACTTCACCGGCTCGACCGCGCACATGATCAACTGGGTGCGCGCGAAGCGGCCGCGGCGGCTCGTCATGATCACCGAATGCTCGATGGCCGACAATGTGCGGGCCGAGCTGCCGGATGTGGAGATGCTGCGCCCCTGCAATCTCTGCCCGCACATGAAGCGCATCACGCTCGCCAACATTCTGGACAGCCTGCTGACGCTTCGCGAGGAGGTGACGATCGATCCCGCGCTTGCGATGCGAGCACGGCGCTCGGTCGAGCGGATGATCAATCTGAAGAATTGAGGGCAGACCATGCAGGACAACATCCACAACCTCACCTGCAGCACCGACGACGTCGTCATCGTCGGCGGAGGCCTTGCCGGACTCTTCTGTGCGCTGAAACTCGCGCCGCGGCCGGTGACGCTGATCTCGGCGGCGCCGCTCGGACAGGGCGCCTCATCCGCCTGGGCCCAAGGCGGCATCGCCG